>CALBVR010000239.1 GCA_937969565.1 uncultured Acidimicrobiales bacterium
CGTCGGCCAACGCCAGCTGTGCGGGTTCGGGTGCTGCAGTCGTCGCCGCGTCTCCGCCGCAGGCAAGCAACAGAAGCGACGCCAGCAGCAGCATGGTGACCCCACGCAACGGTCGGCCGGCGCGAACGGGGCCAAGAGCGGTCGGATTCTCGAACACGCTTCTTCATCGGCACGAAAATGGGCGCTCGTGAGCGCGGCGCGCCCTAGGGTGCGGAGATGTCCGGAACCCTCGTCCCGCTTGCGACCGGCGTCCTCGCCTGGCTCGCCGACGCACCGAACCATGACAACCCCAACATGGGCGCGATTCTCGCCGCCGATGGGGTCACCGTCGTCGACGCCGCCACCACTCCCCTGCAAGCTGCGTCGTTCGCCGCCGCCATCGCGGAAACCACGCCGTCACCCATCCGCCGGCTCGTGCTCACCTCCTCGCACATCGGCCACGTCGGCGGTTCCACCGCCTTCCCGCTCGCCGCGGTCTACGGCACGGCACAGACCTCCCACCTGCTCGACCAGCCACCGAATCCCGACGTCTGGGCGCGCCTGCATCCCGCTCATGCGTCGGAGTTCGCCGAGTTGGTCACTCGGCCGGTCAGCCACACCATCGCCGACGCGGCGCACCTGTGTGCCGCATCCATCGCCGTTCCCCTCGGCGGGCAGCAGTTCGAGAACCTGGTCGTGCAGGTACCCGGCGCCAATGTGGTCTTCACCGGCGCCCTCGCCTCCTTTGGCGTGACTCCGCTCGGATTCGAAGCGGACGTGCCCGCATGGATCCACTCCCTCGAACAGCTCAAGGCCTGGGGCGAACGCTTCGTCCCCGCCCATGGCCCCATTGGCGGCCACGAGGAACTGACGCTGCTGCAGGACTACCTGCAGGCGGTCCTCGACGCCAAGGGAGCTCCCGAACGACTGGCCTCGGGACCGTGGACCGGCTGGACCAACCCCGAATTCCACGCCGTCAACATCGAGCGCGCCGCCCGGCTGGAGGCCGGCGATCCCAGCCCACCACCGAGCATGCTGGCGCTGCTCGGCATGTGACGATCAGTGCGTGTGCGCTGACTCGTCCTCGATCTGCTTGGCCTTCCACAGGCTGAAGATGATCGCCAACACCAGAATCGTCACGATGATGCCGAGCGAGATCCCGATGTCGATGTGGGTCCACGGGGTGATCAGCAGCTTGACACCGACGAACAGCAGGATCGCACCGAGTGCATGCGAGAGGTAGTGGAAGCGCTCCCTTGCGTCGGCCAGCAGGAAGTACATGGCCCGGAGCCCCATGATTGCGAAGGCGTTGGCGGCGATCAGGATGTACGGATCGTTGGCGACGCCGAACGACGCCGGGACCGAGTCCACGGCAAACACCACGTCGGTCGCCTCCACGACCACCAGGGCGGCGAAGAGCGGGGTGGCCGCCCGTCGGCCGTCCAGCTGCGTGAAGAACTTCTGACCGTCGAAGTCGTCGGTGACCGGCATGAACCGCTTCAGCAGCTTCAGGCCGGCGGTTGAGGAGTCCTCGCCCTCGTCCTCGCGGTGACGAATGATTCGCGCTCCCGTCCAGATCAGGAACAGGCCGAAGATGACGAGCACCCAGGAGAACCGTTCCACGAGTTCGGAGCCGATGAGGATGAAGATCGCCCGCAGCGTCAGCGCACCGAAGATGCCCCAGAACAGCACACGGTGCTGATACTTCAACGGGATCTTCATGCTCGAGAACAGCAACGCCCAGACGAACACGTTGTCCACGCTCAACGACTTCTCTGTCAGATAGACGCCGAAGTACTCACCGCCCGCCTGACCACCGAACTGGGCGAACATGAAGCCGCCGAACACGACGGCGCAGAACACCCAGAAGAGCGACTCCAGCCCGGCCTCACGGAACGTGGGCTCGTGGGCATGGCGGTGCCGCCACAGATCGAGCGCCAGCAGCGCGAGCACCGACACGAGCAGCACCACCCACGCCCAGCTGGGCACGTCGATGTCGACGAAGTTCTCGGAATCGGCTTCGGTGAAGGCAAACAGCACCCGGCAACCTTACCGGCCGGCGTCGGCAGGGCCGGACAGCCTCGAAAACGCGGAAGTGGCAGGACCCGAAGGCCCTGCCACTTCTCAGATGGTGCGACCGTCCGCAGTGCGGAAGGTCAGATCATCGATTGAATCAGCCTGCAGCCATGGCCGCAGCGACCCACTGGTCGGCGAGGTCACGGTTGGCCTCGATCCAGCTCGCAGCGATGCGAGCAACGTCAGCCTGGGCGCCGTCGGTGGCGTTCAGCTCGACGCCAGCGATGGCGAGGTCGATGAGCGGGGGCTTGAACTCGTTGAACAGCGCCTCAGCAGCCGGGTTGTCGGCAAGCCATGCGGAGTTCGCGGTGATCTCGATGTCCGCAGCTTCCCAGCCGACCTGGCAGCCGTCGGGACCCTGGAGGCAGGTGTCAGCGCCGAGGCCCTGGTAACCGATGCTTTCGCCGCAGCGCTGGCAGTACGCCTCGCCGCCGTCCTGGCCGGTCGGGTTCGAGTCGTCGAGGACCGAGTCGTTGTTCACGGACAGCCACATGGTGGTTTCACCAGGGATGGCCTGTGCGAGGTACGAGGTCGGGGTCCAGGTGTAGATGATGGCGGGCTCGCCAGCCTGAGCGAGGGTCAGGAACTCGGCGAACATGGCGTCGTAACCGGCCTGGGTCTGCTCGAGGTTGTCCCAACCAGCGAACGCGATCTGAGCGGTCATGATGTCATCACAGGTCCAGTCTTCAGGACAACCATAGAACTCGCCCTTACCGTTGCCGTCAGAGTCAAGCTGCGACCACAGGCCCTCGTCGGCGTTGATCTGGTCGAGGGTGGTGACACCGTTCTCCTCGGCCCAGCTCTTGGTGACGAGCATGCCCTGGAGGCCGCCGCCCGGCATGAGGGAGCCCTCGATGCGGGTCAGGTTGTCACCGATACGGGTGCCGTCGGTGAGCTCACCCTCCCACCAGGAGAGGTGACCGGGGTACCAGGAGTTGGCCCAGAAGTCCATCTCCCCGGAGGCCATGGTCTGGTAGCCGAGGTCAGGTGCGAACTCGAGCTGATCCGGGCTGGAGACCTCGTAGCCGAGCTCTTCCATCAGGTCGTGAAGGATCTGTGCCTGCACGTAGCCGGAGGACCAGTTGGCACGGCCCATGTTCACGGAGACGCCTTCGCCGGGAAGGTCGGCCATGGCCTCTTCTTCCATGGCTTCTTCGCCTTCGTCGTCGTCCATGGCCTCCTCGGCCTCTTCGACAACTTCTTCGACTGCTTCTTCGGCGCTGTCCGCCGCGTCTTCCACGGCATCGGTGGCCGTATCGACCACGTCTGCTGCATCCGAGCCGCACGCTGCCGCGACAAGCGCGATCATCGTGAGCAGGGCGAGCCAGAGGCTCTTCTTTCCTGTCTTCATGGGTTGATCCCCTCCTTGGGATATATGACGATTGTCGACGATACAGGACATTCCGGGGCGTGTCTGGTCACCCTGTGTCGTCGAGGTATTGCGTTTGCCCCAGATCTTTTGGTCAGCCGTTGTCTCCGGCGGCAGCGCCGACGAGCTCCTCGGCGGCGTCGCGAACGACGACATCCTTGGATGCGTCGTGCACGTACTCGGCGTAGACCTTCCGGCGACGGAATTCGTTCACGACCGAGCTGCCGCTCGAGAAGATCACGAATCCGGCCACGAAGGTGACGAAGGCACCGATACCGGCGAGCACGCCGACACCCGTCGCCACTCGAACCAGCGAGATGATGAACGCCCCGACGTAGGCCATGATGCCGGCACCGAGGCCGGCCAGGATGACCGAGCCCTGCCACCGCTGGTTCTCCGACACGCCACCTGCCCCGGCGGCGACGAAGGACACGGCGAGCGCGAGCGCCGCCATGACGATTGCCATCCAACCGAGCTGCGGGCCTTCACCGTTCACGCCGGAGTGCACGATCTTGTCGCCGCTCTGCACGCTGTTGATGAGGTTGGTGATCGCCTGTGCGTTGGCAATCTGCTTGTTGATGTCGTCGCCCGCCTCGTCACGGAGACGGTCGATCTCGGCCTGGATGTCTGGCGGGACATCGCCGGAAGACCGCTCGATCGCTTCGATTCGTGCATCGAACAGCCAGCCGTACTCGGTCTTCTTCTCGGCGTTGCCGACACCGAAGGCAGAGCCGACGATCAGCAACAGTGCAAACGTTGCGCCGACGACCTTGCCCCAGGACGCACCCACGGGGAGCGGACGTCGGGGTCCGTACGGTGCCGCAAGCATCGCCACGAGGCCACCGACAACGATGATCAGACCGGCGGCGACGCCCACGTAGAGGCCGATGCCGTCGCTGTGTGCCTCGGAGAGGTACTCCGACCCGTTCATGATCATGTAGGCCAGGGCGGTGAAGAACACGGCGAAACCGGCGATCAGCATGCCGTCTGCTCCCAGACGGGGTGTACCGACCATGAAGCTCTCGACGGCGATGGAGACGACCGTCAGGGCGAACAGCGTCAAGCCGATGCCAGACAGCGGACCGGAGTCCACGTCGACCAGGTTCAGCACCCAGATCACGAGAATGATCCCGCCGATGGCGGCCAGCATGGCGCCCTGCAGCTTCACGAGCATCGCAGGAATCGTGTCCGAGAACGAGAGCATCGGACGAATCGCTGCGAGCACGGCGAGGAACCCGAACACGGCAACCAGCACGCCGAAGATCGAGCCTCCGGAGGCCTGGATTCCGTTGAAGCTGAGTCCGTCGAGTTCGCCGTTGACGTTCTCGTCGGCGAAACGGGCCCAAGCACTTGCCTTGCCACCGTTGGAGCTCCACGTGAGGAACACGGAAACGATGGCGACGAGGCCGCCGATGGCCCCGATCATCAGGCCCATGCGCTCCGAGGCCTCCACCGGTGCGGGGCGCTCGTCGGGCTCGTCGTCCTCCTCGATTGCGACGGCCTGCGCGGCCTGCGCTTCGAGCAGCAACTCAGGCTCGGCCCGGAAGGTCCACGCCTGACGGATCTTCACGAAGAGGCTCACACCGTCCTGCTCCTCGGTCTGCGAAATGCGGTCGAGGATGACGGCCACGAGGAAGAACGCAAGGCCACCGGAGGCGGCGAGGCCGAGGTTCAGGTTGTTGATCGCCCGGAAGAGCAGACGGCCGAGGCCGCCGGCGCCCATGAGCGCAGCGATGCCGAGCATCGAGATGGCCAGCAGCAGTGTCTGGTTCAGGCCGGTCATGATGGCCGGCCGGGCCAGTGGCAGCTGAACATCCGTCAAGACGCGGAATTCCGTTGCGCCGTAGGCTCTCGACGCTTCGACGACGTCCTCCGGTACTTGTCTGATGCCGAGGTTGGTCAGGCGCACGAGCGGCGGCAGTGCGAACACCATCGTCACCATCGTTGCGGAGACCTCACCGATGCCGAAGAAGAAGATGAACGGCAACATGAACACGAACGAGTGGACCACCTGCATGGCGTCCAGCGTTGGCCGGACCACGTTCCAGACGGCGTCGAATCGGCCGGACATGATGCCCAGCGGGATTCCGACGACGGCGCACAGCGTCACCGACACAAGGATCATGCCGATGGTCTTGGCGGTCTCGGACCAGTACTCGGCGCCGAGGAAACCACACACGGCGAGCATCGCCGCACAGGCGAGCCCGACCCGGGTGTTTCTGGTGAACGAGGCGACCACGAAGACGGCGATGACCAGCCAGACCCACGGGACGGTCTCGATGGAGTCGCGGCCGACCTGATCGCTCATGATCAGCTCGAACAGCGTGCTGAACGGCCATTCGATCACGTCGCCGATGAAGGCGGTGACCGGGTTGTTCACCGCCCAGAAGATGAGCTGCTTGATCCACTCACCGAACGGGAACCGGAAGGTCTCCGGCCACGTGTTGTCGAAGAAACTTGTGTCTTGAGCCAACAGATTCATTACATGAACACCTCTCGCTCGAAGCCGTCGATCAATCGCTCGACCCGGCCCATCTCTTCCATCATGTCTCTCACGTGGGTGCTGCCGACGAGGACGCCGGACTCATCGACCACGGCGATTCCGAGGCCGCGGCCGGCCTCGGCGTACACCTCGTTGAACGTGGCCCGTGGGGACGCAGTGTCGAAGTCGTTGCGAACGACCGACCCGAGATCGTTGCTTCCTGCGGCAAGCGCCGTGTTTGCATCGTCCAACGCGACGAGGCCGGTCGGGCGACCTTCGCTGTCGACGACGAATGCAGCGAGGGCCCCGTCCATCTTCTCCAGCGCTCCCTGGACGGTCATGGAGGCGTCGACGATGACGGGCTCCTTCATGATCGTGCGGACATCGATGACGCGACCC
>CALBVR010000240.1 GCA_937969565.1 uncultured Acidimicrobiales bacterium
CAGCGCCATCCATCCCACGACGCTCCATCCGATCACGCCGACCCGCCTGTCGAAGAAGATGGTGTCGGGAGATGCGTGGACCGGCTACCACGCCTTCTACGACCCCGCGTACCCACCCCGAGGCCCGTTTCACGCAGACCTGACCGAGGCGGAGCGCAACAATTCTCCGATGTACGGGGTGTTCCCCAACCTCGTGGTCGGCATGGCCACGAACTTCACCCTCTTCATGTGCCTGCGGCCCATCGGCGTCGACCGGGTCGGAATCCGCTGGGGCGTGACGGGTCTGCGCGACGACCCGCATGCCGACGATGTCGCCGACTACGTCGAGCTGTGCCGGGCGTTCAACGCCGAGGACCGGGAGAAGCTCGAAGTTCTCCAGACGACACTGGCGACCCGCCACTACCAGGGCGGCCCGCTGGCACCCGACGACTACGAAGGCACCATCTGGGACTTCGTGCAGTATCTGGCCCGACACCTCAGTCGAGGAGCGTGAGGCAGAGCGCTGCAGTCCAGGAGAACCGATCCGCACCGAGTGCGTCCCCCGTCAGTGGGTCGAAGTACTCGTGACACCCGGCCCGGTCCACCATCCTCAGGAGCCCGCCCCGGAGCTCGCCGTGCAGTTTGTCGGCGTGACGCATGCGCAGGGCTTCAAGGAGAAGCCACGTGATGTTCGCCCACACCGGCCCACGCCAGTAGCGCCGAGCTTCGAACGACGGATCGTCGGCAGCAACCGATGGCACCACCGGACCATGAGGGCCGTCGACGACATGATCATGGGCGGTCTGGAGGAGCCGGTTGACGATGCTCATGGGCAACGGCAGCTCGAGCGGAAGCAGGCCGGCTGCAGCCCGGACTGGTATCGGTTGACCCGCGCAGCGGTCGAGGTCGACGAACAAGCCCAGGTCGTCGTCCCACATCTGGTCACACATCGCTTCGGTGAGGGCGGTGGCGCGCTGGTGCGCACTCGAGGGATCGGAGCCCAGTTCGGTCTGCATGGTGGCGAGATGCAGATCTGCGGCCGCTACGGCGGTGTTCGTCAGCACATCGGCCACTCGAAACGGCAGCATCCTTGGATCCTCCGCCTGGTAGTCGGCGAGGCGGAGCTGTTCAAGGATGGCCATATACCGGTCGTAGTGGTCGGTGGTCGGGCGCTCATCCGACGGCGCGTGGTCGGTGTCGACGCGCCGGTACTCGGGCACGGGCAATGTGGCGAGGTCCACCGCACCAAGCGCGGCGTCCCACAACGGACTGTTGTCCATTCCGGACTCCCACGGATGATGAATCTCGATGAGGCCGTCCACCCGTCGATGTCGATGGAGAAACCCATGCCAGGCGGCGAGCCGAGGGACCATTCGCTCGAGGAAGTCGCGGCGCTCGTCGCGGTCAAGGGCATCGGCGACCCGGCGGACCGCCAGCGCGTGCACGGCGGGTTGGATCATGCCCGACGTGACCACACCGGCCGGCATCGCGTCGATCCCCGCTGTTCCCCACACCTCGGGGGAGGGGTGATAGTCGGTCGCAGTGAGGTCGAACACCATGTGTGGAACCATGCCATTCGACCACTGGGCCCGGAAGAGCGTGTCCAGCTCCCGAACGGCGCGATCCGTTCGACCACACGCAGCGTTGCCGATCGCGATGAACGCCGAGTCCCAGCTCCACTGATGCGGGTACAGGCGGGCGGATGGCTTGGTCGATGCCCCGATCCAATTGTCGTCGAGCACCGCTTCGGCCGTTCGCCGCAGCGACTCCGAAGTCGGCGCCGTCATTGTGTCGGTGCGAGCGCCTGCACGACGTAGTCGTAGATCCGGCGTTTGACCCGAAGGTCGTTGAGGTCTGCGCCGAGACCGGCGATCGCCGGATCCGCCTCGTCAGGGATGCTGACCTCGTCCTGGCTGGCCAACAGGCGTTGATTCAGTTCGCGGGAGAGTCGGAGCTCGAGGAGCTCGCGCTCGACCACGTACTGGCGATGGGTGGCGATCCACCGCTCTGTTCCGCTGCTGGACTCGATCGCGGCGACCGCTGCGACCAGGTCGGCATCGAGCTGCTCGATGCGCGCATCGAGGCCGTCGAGCTCCGCTGTGGCGGGTAGGGACCTGCTGGTCCCGCCGCGAGCCTCGAGGGGAGAGAGAACCGTGACGGACCCCTCGCCAGATGTGTCGACGGGGAACGTCGGAGCGACGACGATCGCATTGACGATCTGCCGGGACCTCAGCTCGTCAACCACACCAAGGTCCTCGCCACGCATCGACCGCAGCGAAAGCGGTGTGCGCAAGCTGGACGGCTCGTCGTGTGGGTTCCAGAGCCGCATGGCGATTTCGCCAGTGTCTGTGCAACGGAGGCCGGTGAGCGGGAGCTCAGCCTCGACGACGGACCAGGATGATGGCCCGTCGATCGGACCGCCTTCGACGTCAGCGATGATCGGCGGGTTGTGGAAGGCCTCGTTGATCTGGTGCAGAGCGGATGAGGGAAGCGCTCCGACGAGGCTGACATAGCCGAGCCGGTGGATGATCGTGCGTTCCGACCTCGCAGTCGGCACATACATCATCGGACCTGCGTCTCCGCTCCGGAGTTCGAGACCCGTGAGGGCAAGCCATTCCGCGGCACGGCGAAGCGTGATCGTGATCGTGCCGGTGTCGTTCGTTTGGTAGCTGCGAACACCCTTTGCGAGGACGGCTGCGGTCCGATCCGGCGATGAGAGTGCAACAAAATCGTGCATCGGAAACTCGGTGACGCGCCCGGTTTCGCGCTGGCCCATCAGAATCGCTGCCATCGCGGGATCGACATCATGGCCGAACAGGTCTCGGTCCTCGTGTGGCCGCTCCACCACGTCAAACGGCATCGACGCATGGGCCGTGGCTGCGGAAACGCCGGTATCGAAGGCAGCGTCGACTCGGAAACCGGTGCCGTCGGAGTCGAGCTCCACTCCAAGGTGGACGACGGCACCCGAGTCGAAGCGTGCTTCCACCGTTGCTCGAACATCGATGTCGTCATTGCCCCAGTGGAGGGGGATGCGAATGGTCTGATCGAGGTCGCTGCGATCGACCAGCGTGATCGGACCGGCCGGCTCGAGCACGCCGAGGGTTTCGCCCGGCTCGCTCGAGTAGGTGTCGCCGGCGTCGGCGACGACCGAGATCCGCAGAATCTGCCGGCCGTCGATCTGGAGCCCGGTCTGGTCGGCGACCGCCGAGTAGTGCGCGTTCGTGGTCTCGAACCGTTCGACGGTTTCGTCGAGCGCCGTGACCGGAGCCGAGGCATCGACCGTGGTGATCCCAACACCTGCGGTCGTGACATCGACGGCGGCATCATCGATACGAACCGTCGAATGCGTCGGCCACGCAGCCGTGCTGATGGCGTAGCGGCCGGCAGCAAAGCCGTCGAGCAGCGACGTCGCCAGTTCCCTCTGCCGTTCGTCGGCGAAGGCGATGATGCGTCGGTAGCTCCGTTCCATGCGCTCGTGTACCTGATCGATCGAGACCCCGCACAGGCAGTCGTGGACACCATTCTGAAGGAGGGTGCGTGAAAGCGCCTCGTACTCGGCCCCGTCCCAGTTGCGGCGCCCAGACATCGCTGCCATTGCGGCCAACGGTTCGACCCGGCGATGCATCGCAAACTCGGCGTCGTGGTGGAGCAGCTTGAGGTACGTCCGGCTCGACAGCGAGCCGGGAAAGGTCGAGCCGAACTTGCCGCTCAACAGCTCGCCGCGAATCGTCGGAGCGTTGACGAGGTGGGGGAGGACGGCGTCGACGTATGTGCGCGGCGACGACGCAACAACGTCGATCCGGTCGGGTACATCGAGGTCGGCGTAGTAGCGAACCGGATCCTCGGGTTCGGTGTCGAGGTCGTAGCCGTCGAACAGGGGGATCGGGAGATCCCCATAGGCCGGAGCGAGTTTGTCCACCTCGGCGACCAAACGATCGACGGCGATCGCGGCCGTCTTCGTGATGCCGTAGAGGTTGCGGTAGCCGCCGAAGAGATCGATGGCCGGCAGCTCGGTGCCGTCGGGGCCTGCCCAGGCGAAGACGGGAGCCATCTGGGGCACACCCCTCCACACGTAGGCCGCCTCGACACCGGCCTGACGAAGAATCTGGGGTGCCTGGGAGATGTGTCCGAACGTGTCGACGAGCCAGGCGACGTCCGCCTTGCCGCCGAACGCCTCCGCATCACCGACGCCGTACTCGAGATTCCGCATGTGCAGCTCACCCGACACCATCCGCCAGTCGGGCTGGCTGTAGACGGGTCCGATCGCGAGATTTCCCTTGCCGATCAGGCCGGCCACCCGATCTCGATAGTCCTCGCGCGTGCGCATCAGGTCCTCGATCACGAGCGACTGACCGTCGAACAGGAACTCGTAGTCCGGGTTCTCGGCCGCGAGGTTCTCGAGCGAGTCGATCAGCGCAGGGATCCAGGCGGTCGTGTACTCGTGTGTGAGGAACCACTCCCGGTCCCAATGGGTGTGGTTGATGATGTGTGCGATTGGCATGGATTCGTCTTCCGTGCGTCAGGGTCGGGCGGATCCGGTCGAGGACCGGATGACCAATTCGGGTTCGATGAGTCGTTGGCGGTGGGCTGGCTGCTGATCGCGAATGACCGGGATGAGCTCTTCGATGAGCGCTGTGCCCACCTCGGTGGCGGATTGACGGATGGTTGTGAGTGGTGGCGTCACGAGCCGGGCAGCATCGATGTCGTCGAATCCGACGACGCTGAGCTCGTCGGGAACGGAGATGCCCAACTCGTCTGCGGCCTGGAGCGCACCGAGCGCCAACAGGTCGTTGAGTGCCACGATCGCCGTCGGGCGGTCGTGGCCGGTCAGGAGCTCGATCGCGGCTCGGTGGCCGTCCTGCTCGTGGAAACCTGCGACGTTGACCGTCGGTTCGGTCGCCGCGGAGCGGTCGGCGTTGAGTGCCGACATGAACGACTCGAGACGGTGCGCTGCGATGGCGAACTGTGGCGGCTCGGCCAGGCAGGCGATCCGTTGGTGCCCGAGGTCGCGCAGGTGTTGAATTGCCGGTCGGAACGCATTGCGGCTGGCTTCCACGGCGGCAAATCCCTGCGCATCTCCGGGTCGTCCAAATGCAACGAAGGGAACCTCGCGCTCCAGAAGAAAGTCGACTCGCGGATCGTCGACCAGTGTGCGCAAAAGCACGAATCCATCGACCCGGCTCTGGCGGATCGCCTCGTCGTACGGGGCAACGAGACCGGCGTCTCCCGAAGCGGGTGTCGAGAGCTGCAGCTGGTAGCCGGCGCGGCCCGCTGCGATCACCATCGAGGACAGGAGGTCGCCGAAGAACGGATCAGAGAAACGCAGGGTCTCACTCGGCAGAAAGACGCCGATGCTTCCCGTGCCGACGCCCGGGTCCTGCAGCCGTCGCGCCGCGAGATTCGGGACGTAGTCCAGCTCTGCTGCCACCTGCCGAGCATGGGCTTTTGTCGACTCGGCGACGTCGTCATGATCGTTGAGCGCGCGCGAGACCTGCGTGACGGACAGACCCGCCTTGCGGGCAACGTCTTTCAGGGTCACTCGGCTCACTGCGGCTCCAATGCAGTTCGACGCTGTTCCATCGGCGTGGATCGTTGATGGTTGACCGTGAGCTGCAGCGGTCTGACGTCAAGCGCCGACGGTGGTTTCACCACTCGACACGACCTCCTCGGTGGCGGGATCGATCCATCGGATCTGATCTGGCGGGAACTGTACCCAGAGGGTGTCGCCCGCAGACACGTCGAAGGTTGGGTGGGTTGAAACCTTGAGTCGGTTCTCACCGACGTCGACCGTGAGGAGGTTCTGGGATCCGAGCGGTTCCACGACCTGCACGGTGACCGGGACTGAGCCATCGGCCTGTCCGGTCATCGCCTTCATGTTCTCTGCCCGAATGCCCACGGTGATCGGTCGCCCATCGAAACCGGCGAGCGCACTCGCCATGTGTGGGGCAGGTGCGATGTCGTTGCCGCCAACCGACACTCGGACCTCATCGCCGTCGGCCCGGACGAGACCGTCCAGAAAGTTCATGGGTGGGTTGCCGATGAAGCCGCCGACGAATCGGTTCGACGGATCTGCATAGACGGTTGACGGCTCATCGCACTGCTGGATGACACCGTCACGCATCACGGCGATTCGGTCGCCCATGGAGAGTGCCTCGATCTGGTCGTGGGTGACGTAGATCGTGGTGGCGCCCACGTCTTGAAGCAGACGTTTCAGTTCGGCCCGCATTTCCAGCCGGAGCAACGCATCGAGATTGGAGAGCGGTTCGTCCATCAGCAGCACCTCGGCCTTCATTGCGAGCGCACGAGCAACCGCAACCCGCTGGCGCTGGCCGCCGCTCATGTCGCTGGGACGGCGGTCGAGCAGTTGCTCGATGTGGAGCAGCTCAGCAGCCTCGTCGACGTTCTTCTTGATCTCGTCGGCGCCGGAACCATTCATCTTCAGCCCGAACCCGATGTTCTCGCGCACCGTCATGTGCGGGAAGATCGCGTAGCTCTGGAACACCATGGAGATCTTGCGTTCGCCGGGGCGCAGGTAGGTGACGTCTCGGTCGCCGATCGTGATGGTGCCGGCGTCGGCCATGCCCAATCCGGCAATGGCCCGAAGCAGCGTGGTCTTGCCACAACCACTCGGCCCGAGCAGCACGAGGAATTCCTTGTCGTGGATGGTCAGGTTGGCGTTGTCGACGGCCACGTGATCGCCGAACACCTTGCTCACGTTCTCGATGCGGATCTCAGCCACGGGGCACTCCGTTTCGCTTGTTGGACATCACTTCGAGACCTGCCCCCACATGTTGAACAGGTACTTGCGGATCACGAACATGAAGATGAGCGACGGGATCATCAGGAAGAACCCGCCGGCAAACTGATAGGCCGGCCCCGATTGGCTCAACTGGTTCAACAGCAAGGCCGGCAACGTTCGATTCTCGAGCGTCAGCACGCTGGCAGCGAAGACCTCGTTCCAGGAGAGCACGAAGGTGAGCACGGACGCCGCTGCGATTCCGGGAACGACGAGCGGCAGCACGATGTGGCGGAACGACTGCCACGGTGAGGCCCCGAAGACCTGCCCGGCTTCCTCGAGTTCGTAGGGGACGCTGGCGAACACCGAGGAGATCACGAGAATGGTGGTGGGCAACGTCAGGATCGTGTGCATCAGGGCCACGCTCAAGATGTTGTCGAACAGGTTGGCGCGAATGAACAGCACGGCGAGCGGGATGGACAGCACGACGACCGGAAACGCGCGAACCGCCAGCACGCCGAGGCGGAACAGGTCGCGGCCCGGAAAGATGTAGCGCGAGATCGCATAGCCGGCCGGAGCCGAAATCACCGTCGAGAGGACCACGGTGATCACGGCGACGATGATGCTGTTGATCAGGCCGCTCATGACACCGTCGACACCGAGGAAGAACTCCATCGTGTCGGTCGAGAAAGGTGTGAACGGGAAGACGCTCTTCGGGAATGACCGGACCTCCTCGCGGGTCGTGAACGCCATCGAGAACATGAACCAGATCGGGAACAGGATCCAGAAAGCGATCGTGAACGCCCCGAGATACGTGGCGATTCGACCGGTGGTGGGGCGCTGCTTGCGTTCCTGGATGCGGGTTGCGTCGCTCATGACTCAGCCACCTCGTTCTGCGAGCGCATGGCCCGTAGGTAGAAAACCGAACTCGCAAGCGACAGCAGGAGGATGAAGACCGCATAGGCGGAGGCAACGTTGTTGTCGCGCAGTTCGAAGTACTGACGGTAGGTCTCGTTGGCGAGCACCGTGACGATCTCGCCGCCGCCGAGGGCGATGACCACGGCGAAGACCTGGAAGGCGAGAATCGTCCGCAGGATCAGCGCGACCTGGAGGCTCGGCTTGAGGAGCGGCAACATGATGTAGCGGACCCGCTGCCAGTAGCTGGCTCCGAAGAGTTCTGCGGCTTCGAGGGTTTCGTCGGGGATCGCTTGGAGTCCGGAGACCACGATCACCATGACGATCGATGTCGCCCGCCACAGTTCGGCGAGAACGATTGCCGCGATGATCCAGCCTCTGGTGTCGGCGCCCAGATAGGTCGGTGGATTGTCGCCGATCAAGCCGAACAGGTCGAGTATCGAGTTGAGCAACCCGTTGCTGGTGAAGATCGAGAAGAAAAGAATGCCGACCGCCAGATCGGACATGCCCATGGGAAGTGAGAAGACGTAGAGGAATCCGCTGGTGCCCTTCGGGCGGGCGTGGATGACGAGCGCCATCACGATGGCGAGAACGAACTGGATCGGGATGATCAGCACCATGAGGAGCAGGGTGGTGCGCCATGCTGGACCGAAGAAGCGGTCGTCGAGCATCTTCTCGACGAAGCGAGACGTGAACTGGCCGTCGGTGCCGCGGTCGACACGGCCCTCCTCTCCATTCTCGAAGGCGCGGATGAAGCGCGAGGGCGCCCAACCCTCGATCGCCTGGCCGTCTTCGTCGACGGCGGAAACGTTGAACCACACCTCGAGGACGGTGACCTCGGCGATCTCGACCGGCGCCCGCTGTTCGAGTTGGGCGATGACGTCGGCGCGTTCGGTGGGTTCGGAGCGAATCGGGGTGAGCGGGTCGGCGTTCTCGCCGAGCACGGGCCGGACGGTTCCGCCGATCGGCGTGCCGTCGGATGCTTCGTCTCGCACGCGGATGCGGGTCTCGGGGGCCCACCCGTCGACGTCGGCGCCGTCGGGATCGGTTCCGGTCACCCGGAACCACTGTTCGGTGAGGAGATCTGAAGTCAGCTCACCATCGATCGTGTTGCCCTGCTGGCCCAGAATGGCCACAGCGGCGCCCTGCGGAAGTTCGCCGGTTCGATCGGCCTCGATGGAGGCCTCGGCGACGAGGGGTAGGACGGCTTCGTCGTCGTAGACCGCAAGGATCAGCCCCTGCACCATCGGCCATGCGAAGAAGGCAGCCAGGAAGAGGACTGCCGGCGCGATGAGGAGGTACGGCGTGAGCGAACGCTTCTTCTTGCGTGGTGTGATCACTGCCATGAGTAGATCCTCACGGGGGACGCCCGGCGCCGCCAATTTGAAGGGCGGCGGCGCCGGGCGGTTTCCCCAGGAGGGGATATCAGCCCGCCGGGTTCACCTGGCAGGGACCGTCACCGAGCGGATCCGGGGCCCAGCACGGAGCGCCGGTCTCGTCGAAGAGCGTCTGCAGCAGATCACCCTGCTCGTCGAGGACGGTTGCGATGTCCTCGCCGTCGAACACGATGCGGTCGAAGGCGCCACGGAAGATCTCGTTGATCTCGCCGCCGCGGTCTCCGAGACCGATCGGGAGGAGAGCCGGGAGGGCATCGGCCGAGTTGGCCTGTGCTTCCACGACAGCAGCCTCGGCCTGCACGCCGGTCGAGAGGTTCGACGGATCGACACCGCCGACCACCGGGTAGAAGCCGAGTTCAGCGAGGACCGTGCCCTGCGTCTCGGGCTGGGTCAGGAAGTCGATGAGCGCAGCAGCTGCTTCGGGGTTCGGGGCGTCCGCTGGCACGCCGAGACCGACGATGACCGGCATGAAGCCACGGCCGGCCGGACCGGCGGGAGCCGGGAAGCCGGTGAACTGGTCGGGCTGCTGATCGAAGGCGTCGAACAGGCGGGCGGTGTGGTCGAAGGCGACCCACACATCACCGGCGAGGAGCGGCTCCTGCATGAACTCGTAGTTGATCGACTCCGGATGCATGGTCGGCCAGAGGACGTCGCGCGCCCACTCCATCATGTCGGCGGCCGCAGCGCTGCGGAACTCGCTGTTCATGCCGCCGGTGAATGACGGGAACAGGTACCCCTCCAGGAAGCGGTGGAACAGACCGGCGTGCGGGAGACCGCACTTCGGGGTGCCCTCGCCGTCGAGGATGTTCTGGCACCAGGTGGCCAGCTCGTCCCAGGTGATCGCCTGAACGTCGGCGCCTTCAGGGAGGTACTGCATGGCATCGTTGTTCGCCGCCATGATGTACGTGGCCTGCGCCCATGGGACGTAGTGCAGGTAGTCGTCGGTGCCGAGCAGGCCGGCGTTGACCATCGACGGTGCGAAGTCGCGGTCGGCGCTCAGGTCGTCGAGTACGTCGGCCATGTTGGTGAGTGCGTCCTCGCGAGCGAGGTTCGGGAACGCGCCGTGCAGCGCACCGAACACGTCGATCTCGCCGGCACCGGCGATGATCTGGTCGATTGTGGGGCCTTCTTCGCCACCGTTGAACGTGGCGCCGACGGCGTCGAGGATGGCCTGCATCTTCTCCGCCTCTTCGACCGGCGCAAACTGTGCGCTGATGAAGGTGGCGTCTGCTGCGGTCGCAGCTGGCTCCGGCTCCGGCTCTGGCTCTGGTTCGGGCTCCGGCTCGGCCTCTTCTTCCTCTTCCATGGCGTCGTCCTCCATGGCGTCATCGGTCTCTTCCATCGCGTCGTCGGTTTCTTCCGCCGGCGCGTCGGTGGTCGTGTCTGCGGTGCTCGTGTCGCTGCCACATGCGGCGGCGATGAGCCCGAAAATCACGAAGAGCGACAAAAGCAGTCGCTGGGTGCTGCGCAGTTTCATTCTTGGGGTTCCCCTCCCTCGGTGGCCCCGAATGGGCCAACATCGGATATCTTTCCGAAACGTTTCGGATCGATGTGTCGAAAGTTACTCCCGTCCCGGGGAAGCTGTCAATCAAATCTCCCGAGTGCCCTGTTTTCAACGGTTATGGCGGCAGGAGCGTCCCGTCAGCGAGGCTTACGATCAGTCGGTTGCCGGCCGAGTCGATCGTCACGCTGTTCGGATCGATGCTGATGATCTGAGGATCACGGAACGGTCGAGACTCCCACAGCAGACGGCGGGTCCACGGTTCGAGCCGCACGATGGTGTCCTCGTCCGTCAGGAAGATCTCGACCTCCCGGTCCGGGTCGATCCATGTCGGGGGAGGGGCGATGGAGGTGGTCGTCGTCGTGGTCGGTGATCGTGAGTTTGGCAATTCGGCCACGGTCGATGGGACGGCGATCGTGGCGGCCGGTGGCTGCTGCCGGGCGGCCACACCGAGCAGTCCGATCGCCAGAGCGACCGCAACGGTGATGGCGACTCGTGGTCGCCGGCCGCGTTCGCCGACATCGCGCAGGTCAGGTGCGTCAAGCTCCGTGATCGGGGTGAGTACCTCCGTCAGCGTTGCACCCCCGACTTCGAGTAGCGCCGCAGCCGACGCGAGCGCGTCGGGGTCCACCGGTCGGGTCTCTCCCAGGCCCAGAGCAGCGGAAAGCACGGACGACCGCTGCCGATCGCTCAGCATGTCCAGGCGGTCGAGCAACGCGACGACTCGGTCATCGCAAACACCCGACGGCTCGGTGTCTGCATGGATCGGCAAGCGGTCGAGCTCGTGGTCGTTGTTGGACACAACGAGCTGTCGGGCGATGTGCTGGCTGACTCCGAGGCCGACCAGGAACCGCCAACGCTGCACGCGTTCATCCAACGCCGATTCCATGGACCAATCGTAGGTGCCGGCCTCGGGGCCGAACGGACCGGACACGTCGGCCGGGTCGCAGCAACGATCGTTTCGGGTCAGCTCACCGTCGACGTCACTGTGCGATCAGGCCCTCGACGTCTTCCTGCAGCGAGCCATAACCCGACGTGCGCCAGGCGCCGTCGTCATTGATGAACACGTAGGTTCGCTGCTGCATCACGCCGAAGCGGGTCCAGATCTCTCCGTCATCGTCCGGAACATGCGTGAGTGCGTCGGAGCCGGTGCCCTCGACGAATTGGATCATCTGTCGTTCATTGGCGAGACCCGGTACGCCCACGATGCGGACCTGATCTCCATAGAGCTGTTCGACCTCCACGACCGTGGGGGCTTCGGCCTGTCAAAACGGTCACCAGGGCGCCCAGAACCAGAGCACGACGTCCTGGCCCTGGAGGGATGCCAGGTCGATCGTCTCTCCGGCCAGCGTCGAGAACTCGTCGGTCAGATGCTCGCTGGCATCTCCGGTTCCCACGGCTTCGCCGGCTCCGCCACAGGCTGCGGCCGAGAGCCCAAGCAACACGGCGAGGGCGAGAAGGCGAAGACGAAGCGGCACCCGTTGAAGGGTACGGGGCGCTTCGATGCAGATGAGCCCGCCGGCCGAGGGTTTGAACGAACTCTTACCGTCTGTTCACAAGTCGGCCTAGTAGGGAGACTCGTAGGGATCCTTGCGAGCGTCTGGAACCTCGGTGAGGCTCACGACCTTGGCTGCGATCCGGCGCTCGTCTGACGGCATGTCGGTGTACGGAATGTCCGGCGGGATCCAGCGAACGTCGGCGATGACCCAGGTGTCGTCCTCGAACGTGCCGCCGACGTCGTGCAGATCAACTTGCAGCGGGATGCCATCGGCAGCGCAACAGCTCACGAGGAAGCGGGTGAGGGTGAAACCGGCGGTGTGGTCCTCGTCGTTGACCACGAGCCCTTCGAGTCGAACGGTGACCTCCTCGAGGCTCCGTTCCTCATCCCACATGGCCCGATCGAGGAAGTCCAGGACCCGCATCTCGACGGGCCCGTCGGACGCGTCGATGGGTTCGAACGGGTTCTCGGCTTCGGTCGGTGTGTAGGCGTCCACGCGGTCGGCAGCGGCAGCGCCGAGTGCGGTGGGGGAGACGGAAACGAGGACGAGCAACGGCAGCGCCAGCAGCCAACCGACGAGCGGCCCACGCGACCGGCCAGCCGTGTCCGGGGTGTCGGACTCTTCGCGCCAGCTGACGATCACCTCGACGAGTCCAAAGAGGATGAGCGCCGCAGCAGCGATGATGAGCGGCCATTTCATGCGCTGCTGCACGAACCAGCCGAAGCCCCCCGAGACGATCAGGCGGGCGAGCATCGCTCCCGCGAAGAACATGAGGACGGCACGTCCGGAACGATTCACAAAATCACCTGTCCTACGACGACGGCGCTGACAACCGCAACGACGAACACCACCGGCACGAACCGAAGGGCGAATGCCTTGCCGAAGACGCCGGCGTGCAATGCGATGAGCTTCAGGTCGATGACCGGCCCGACAACGAGGAACACGAGTCGTGAGGTGAGCGAGAACTGGGGGAGTCCGGCGGCCACGAACGCATCGGCCTCGGAACAGATCGACAACAACACGGCGAGGGCGGCCAGGACCAGCACCGCCAGGAGTTCGTTCGACGCCACGGCGTCGAGTACCGAGCGAGGCACGATGAGCTGCAATGTTGCGGCGGCGAGTGCGCCGACAACGAGGTAGCCGCCAGCGTGGACGAGATCCTGGGAGGCAACGTCGACGAACTTGCGCCACCGGTTGGTGTTGTCGTCGTCGTGGAGATGTCCAGCCGCCTTCAACAGCGAGCTCTTGGATCGGCGGGCCCACCAGGTACCGACGAGAATTGCAGCCAGGAACGAGGCGACGAACCGCGCGAGAACAAGGCGGCCCTCGTTGGGGAAGGCAACGGCGGTCGAGACGAGCACGACCGGGTTGATGGCCGGCGCCGCCAGCAGGAAAGTGAGCGCAGCGGCCGGTGGCGTTCCGGCAGAGACGAGTCGTCCGGCGATTGGCACCGAGCCGCACTCGCAACCGGGGAGGGCCATACCGGCGAGACCGGCGGAGGGGACGGCGAGGATCGGCCGCTTGGGAACGATGCGTTGGACCAGGTCCGGGGACACGAACACGGCGATCAGGCCGCTGATCGTGACACCGAGCACAAGAAACGGGAGCGCCTGGATGCAGACCGACACGAACAGCGTCGACCAGAGCCGTACGTCGGTTCCTTCGAGAAAGCCCCAGCGGCTGCGCAAGAGGAGCGCAACCACGATGGGAAGGAGCAGGATCGTTGGACCGAAGCTGAACGAGCCCGGTTCGTGCTCATGGTCGTGGTCGTGGCCCTGATCATGATGGTCGTGACCACCGTGGTCATGGACCGCCGGCTCCGGGGCGTCGAGCGTGGTGTTGGTGTCTGTCACGGGGTGATGATCCTTCGACTCACGCATGCCAATCGGCCAGAACGGGCACCGATCAACCCGACCGTACCCCACGGGTGAGGTGGTCCACGGTCACCGCCCCCGGGATGTGATGCATGAGGGGTAAAGCCGCGTTCTTTCGGTGCCGAAACCTCACGAAACCCATGTCGGCAAAGAAGGCGGAGACGAATGGGACTGGCGGAGAACGAAACAGGAGAGCGCGCACCAGCGGAGCTCCCCGGACGCAACGAGCGACTGGCCCTGATGGTTGCGCTCGCATGCCTTGCGGTGTTCCTATCGCAACGGCCGGCGCCACAACCCGTGGACCCGGCGCAGGTGGCCACGCAGTACCTCGACGCGGCGGGCGCGCAACCCGCCGCGGCCAACCCGGAGGCAGCTGCCCCGGTCGCCGAACAGCCCGCTTCGGCGCTGGCCTCCACCGAGGAACCGGCGAACGCCGACCGCGTTCCAGCGACGGCGTCCGACGCCACACCCACCCCCGACGAGCCCGCACCGGAGCCGGCCGCCGAGGAGAGCGACGCCGAATCGGAACCCGATCCCGGGACGGAATCCGCATCGAGCGAGCCCGCCGCGGAGGAGCCCGCAGCGGACGAGCCCACCGCTGAGGAAAGCGAGCTCGGCGGGGTCTTCTCCGATCCGTTCGAGGCCGAGAACGCCGACTGGTCGTCGATGACCGGCTCGTGGGCGGTTGAGGACGGCCGCCTGGTGCAGTCGAACGCCGAGGGATTCGACTACATCAACCAGCTGAGCTTCCAGGTCCCAGCCGAATACTCCGTGTCCGTCCGAATGGAGGCCTTGAGCACTTCGCTCGGCGGCGGCATCGTGATCGGACAACCGGCGCTCGGATCGCGCCGCGGGGCCTACAGCATCGACTTCACCGCAGAAGGGACCTTCTTGCGCTGGGGCCGCT
>CALBVR010000241.1 GCA_937969565.1 uncultured Acidimicrobiales bacterium
TCTCACTTTCACCCAAGCGGGTGAAAGTGAGACGCGACCCCTTGTTTCACCCGTTGGGCTCAGTGGGCCTGGCTGTTCCAGGAGTCGACGCAGGCCTGGTCGACCGTGCGGGTCGTCTGCCACCCAAGGACCTCGTTGGCCCGGGTCGGATCGGCCACGCATTCTGCGATGTCGCCCGCGCGACGGTCGGTCACCTCGTAGGCAATGGAGAGACCCGTGGCCTTCTCCACGCCGGCGATCAGCTCGAGGACGCTCGCTCCGCGGCCCTGACCGAGATTGAACACCTCGTAGCCGTCCTGGGCGTCCATGTGTTCGAGCGCAGCCACATGGCCCTCGACCAGATCCATGACATGGATGTAGTCACGCACGCCGGTGCCATCCACGGTCGGATAGTCGTCGCCGAACACCATCACCTTGTCGCGCTTGCCCGTCGCCACTTCCATCACCATCGGCATCAGGTTGTTGGGGCGCCCGACCGGGGCCTCGGCGATGCGGCCGCTCTCGTGGGCGCCGACGGGGTTGAAGTACCGAAGCGCGGTGATCTTCCAGCGGTCGTCTGAGGCGGCGACGTCGCGGATGATGACCTCGATCATCTCCTTCGTCATGCCGTACGGGTTCGTGGCACCGATGGATGCGGACTCGGGAATCGGGTTCGATTCGGGATCGCCGTAGACGGTGGCCGACGACGAGAAGACGAACTTCCAACAGTTCGCCGCCTTCATGGCATCGAGGACGGCGATCGCGCTCTCCAGGTTGTTGCCGTAGTACTCGAGCGGCATCTCGACCGACTCGCCAACGGCCTTCAGCGCCGCCATGTGGATCACGGCGGTCACGCCGTGTTCGACGATCGTCTTCTCAACCAGGGCTCGATCGCGGACATCGCCTTCGATCACCACGATGTCCGTGCCGGTGAGTTCCTGCACGACGTCGAGCGCGTCAGGCTTGGAGTTCACGAAGTTGTCGATCACGACAACGCGGTGTCCGGCGTTGATCAGTGCGATGGCGGTGTGACTGCCGATGTAGCCGGCTCCGCCGGTGACGAGAACAGTTTCAGGTGCGCTGGTGGTCATGGGTGAGGTCCTCTCCAGATTCACCCATTCTTATCGGTCTTCCGTAGGGTCGCCTGAGTACTCTTCTCCCGATGCCATTGATCCTCGCCTCCGGTTCTCCCCGACGCTTGCAGTTGTTGCAGGCGCTGGACCTCGAGCCGGTCGTCGTGAGCCCCGACATCGACGAGACGCCGTTGCCCGATGAGGAGGCAGCATCGCACGTGGAGCGCTTGGCCCGGGCCAAGTGCGCCGCCGTCATCGAACGGCTTGAGATCGATCCCGGAGGCGACGATCCAACCATCGTGATTGCGGCGGACACGATCGTGTGTCTCGACGGAGAACTCCTGGGGAAGCCGGTCGATCGCCGCCATGCGGCGAGGGATCTTCGCCGACTCTCGGGCCGGTCGCACGAGGTGATGACCGGAATCGCGGTGTCCGTGGACGGCACCGTGCGGTCAGCCGTGGAGCGCACGGCGGTCACCATGGCCGAGCTCACCGACGAGGAGATCGATTGGTACGTGGCCACCGGTGAGCCCGACGACAAGGCCGGAAGCTACGCAATGCAGGGTCGCGGTGGCGTCTTCGTCACCACCATCTCGGGCTCCTACGACAATGTCATCGGCCTGCCGCGCCATCGTCTCACGCTGCTCCTCGCGGAGCTCGGACAACGCCTGCAGGGCTGAACCCGCCCCACGAGGTGTCCCCACGGGGACTCGAAGGCACAATGGTGGGATGACTGCGACGATCGCACCGAACGCTGCGCTGCCCCAGCAGCTGAGCATCGGCCGGATGACTGTGTCACCACCCGTCGTCCTCGCGCCGATGGCCGGGGTCACCACCGCGCCCTACCGAACGCTCTGCCGTCGCTTCGGTGCGGAGCAGGCCTTCGACGACCCGACACCCACCCCCGGTGATGAACGCACGGCACCCGGCGGCCTCTACGTCAATCAGATGATCACCGCCCGCGCCCTGATCGAGGGCCACAAGAAGATGCTGCACGCCTCTGAATTCGCCGAGGGCGAGACGCCGAGGAGCATTCAGCTCTACGGAACCGACCCGTACTGGATCGGCGAAGCGGTGAAGAAGCTCGTCGGCGAAGGCCGGGTGGATCACATCGACATGAATCTCGGCTGCCCGGTGCCGAAGGTGACTCGCCACGGTGGAGGCAGCGCGTTGCCATGGCGCCACAACCTGTTGCGAGACATCGTTCGCGCAATGGTCGCGAACGCCGAGGACGTTCCAGTCACGCTGAAGTTCCGGATCGGCATCGATGATGACCACATCACGATGCTGGACACCGGCCGCATCGCGGAAGACGAGGGTGCCGCCGCCGTGGCGCTGCACGCCCGAACGGCCGAGCAGGCCTACTCCGGCACCGCCCGCTGGGATGCGATCGGCGAGCTCAAGTCGCACGTGACCAGCATCCCCGTCCTGGGCAACGGCGACATCTGGGAAGCCTCGGACGCGATCGCCATGATGCAGTACACGGGTTGCGACGGCGTGGTCGTCGGCCGTGGCTGCCTCGGCCGACCCTGGCTCTTCCGCGAGCTGTCCGAGGGTCTGACCGGCCGTCCCATCTCGCCGGCCCCATCGCTGCACGAGGTCGTGGCGATCATGCTCGAACACCTCGATCTTCTCTCCGCCTGGCTCGGCGCAGACCGGGGCGTGCGCGACTTCCGAAAGCACACGAGCTGGTACCTGAAGGGGTTCCCGGTCGGTCCGGCCATGCGGCACGAGCTCGGTCAACTGACCGACCGACAGCAGCTGGTCGACCTCCTCGAGCGTTTCGCCGACGAGCCATTTCCGCCTGAGGCCGCCCGCCTGACTCGTGGACACAGCCACGGCCCCAAGCGGGTCGTGCTGCCCCATGGCTGGCTGGCCGACCGCGACGATCCCACGCCGCCCGGCGCGGCATCTGCGGCCTACACCTCGGGCGGCTGAGCCCCGCGGGATCCGGACGGTGAACCCGCTCTTGCTTGCCGAGGAGGTAGTCTCTACCCTCGGTGGGCGGCGGAACCGGCGAAATTGAGGCGTAAGAAATGATCACTGTGGACGGCCGAGCCGTTCTGGTCGTACGAGTCGACGCGAGCGCGGACGACGAGCGTGTGGCCGCTACCAAATCGACACTGCTCCGAGAAGCAACCGGTCGCGTCATGTTCGTGGACTCCGGCCCAGCCGATGTGCACATCGCCGTCTCACCGGCCGAACTCCGCATCGATGCCGTCGGCATTCAGGAGCGCCGCGATCTCGGCCAGAGCGCCGACGACACCGCGATCATCGAGCAGACCGTGAGCCTGTTGGCCCGCCGCCTCAACCAGCACTTCGCGCCTGCCGCCAGCTGAACCACCCAGCTCGTCTCCGTTCGGTTCTTCCATCCCCGAAGCCCTAGGTTTGCGGCCATGATGGACATCGAGCCGTTCCACGTGATGGAGGTGGTCGCCGCAGCGCAGGCCCGCGAACAGGCAGGCGAACGCGTCTTCCACCTCGAGGTTGGACAGCCCTCGACAGGAGCACCTGCGGACGCCATCGCACGTCTGCAGGAGATCAGCCAGGCCCAGACACTTGGGTACACGACAAGCCGAGGCATTCCCGAACTTCCTCTTGCGATTGCCGAGCATCTGCAAGCAACCGATCAACTCGAGGTGGATCCCGCTCGGATCGCCGTGACTCAGGGAGCTTCCGGTGCCTTCGTCCTTGCCCTGCTGGCAGCGTTCGAACCCGGCGCTCGAGTCGGTGTCACCGAGCCCGGCTACCCGTGCTACCGGAACATGCTTCGTGCCCTGCACATGGAACCGGTCGCCATTCCCCTCGACCCGGAGAACTCCTTTGCGTTGGAGATCGACACGCTCGACGCGGCTGCGCCCCTCGACGGATTGATCGTTGCGAGTCCCTCGAACCCCACGGGCACCGTCCTGCCTCCCGACGAGCTCCGGGCCGTCACCGAATGGTGCGAGGCGAACAGCGTCCGGTTCATCAGCGACGAGATCTACCACGGCCTCACCTACGACGGTGCTGAAACGGCCACGGCCACGGCCATGTCGGACTCGGCCATCGTCATCAACAGCTTCTCCAAATACTTCTCCATGACCGGCTGGAGGATGGGATGGATGGTGCTCCCCGAATCGCTGGTGACCCCGGTCGATCGGCTTGCGCAGAACCTGGTGATCTGTCCCCCGACGCCGTCACAACACGTGGCACTTGCGGCGTTGTCGTGCGGTTCGGAGCTGGACGCTCATGTCGATCGATACGCGGCCAACCGAACGGTGCTGCTCGAAGGGCTTCCGCGGGCCGGGATCACCGATTTCGCTCCTGCCCACGGTGCGTTCTACCTCTGGGCCCGCACGGATCACCTCGCCGCTGACTCACAGCACCTCTCGGCCGAATGGCTGCGTGACGTGGGCGTGGCCGCCACTCCCGGTGTCGACTTTCATCCGACCGATGGCCACCGGTGGATGCGATTCAGCTTCTCCGGGTCCACCGAAACGATGCGCGGTGCCGTCGAGGCGTTGGCGACGTGGCGAATGCGCCAGCTGGCCCGCTGACGACTCGACTCGATACAGTTCTGCTCGTCGCCCAGGGTGGGAGGCGAGAAGAGGAATGAACGTGGCTGCTGGCAACAAGGAACTCGAAGCAACTCTTGCGGCGACGCCGCTCTTTGGACAGACCTCGTCCAAGCAACGCAAAGCGTTGGCCAAGGCCGGCAAGCTGTTGACCTGGGCCGAGGACAAGAAGGGCGTCGAGGAAGGGTCGAAGGCAGCCGCCTTCTTCCTGATTCTCGAAGGCTCCGTGCAGATCGACAAGGGCGGCACCCCGGTCGCTCGCCTGCGCGAGGGTGACTTCTTCGGAGAGACGGCATTGCTCTCCGGCGGCGCCCGCACGGCAAGCGCCACCGCAACCACCGAAACCAAGCTGTTTGCGCTCGGTCGCCCGGCCTTCCGTTCGCTGGTGCAGAACGATCCGTCGCTGGCGCTCGCCGTGATGAAGGCGATGGCCGACCGGGCGTCTGCCGGCAACTGACCTCAGCTGCCCCGGAAGTCCGGGGTCCGCTTGTTCAAGAAAGCGTCGATTCCCTCGACGGACTCCGGGTGCGTCGACTGCTGCGCGATCGTGAATGCTTCGCGCTCCATCGCCTCCCCCAACGCGGACGACGCCCCCGCGAGCAGGAGTCGCTTGGCGCCGCCGTAGGCGTTGGTCGGTCCAGCCGCGAGCTTGGCGGCCAGCTCTCGGCCCGAATCCAGGACCTCGTCGTCCGGGTGAACCTGATTCACGAGACCCCAGTCCAGGGCTTCGTCGGCGCTGAGCATTCGGTTCGTCAGCACGAGCTCCGTGGCTCGACGGAGCCCGACCACCCGGGAGAGGTAGAACGACGACGTACCGTCCGGCGTGAGCCCCGCGGCCGTGTAGGCCATGGTGAATCGGGCCGAAGAACCGGCGAGTACCAGATCCATCGACGCAACGAAGCTCATTCCGGCGCCTCCCGCGGTGCCGTTCACGACACCCACCACCGGGGCGTTCATCGCGGACAGCCGGTGGAGGGCCCCGTGGAAGTCGATCGTCATCTCGTGAAGGTTCGCCGGCGTCTGGGCGCCACCCTCCTGGAACTCGACCAGGTCACCGCCGCCGAAGAAGACCTTGCCTTCGGCACGTACGAGGACCGCGCGGACTGCTCGATTCGTCACGAGGTTGCTGGCCGCAACCCGAAGCTCGTGCGCCATCGTCTTGCTCAGCGCGTTGGCTGGCGGGCGGTCGAGCACAAGCTCCCATACGCCGCCGTCGGTCTCCTCCAAGCGAATCGTCTCGAAGTCCACTGTTCCCCCTCCTTGATTGCAGCTGCGTCGCCAGCCATCTGCGCGTAGTGTACGACGCGACGGCTGACCGGGAAGCCAAGGACATCTGAATTCCGGCCGCACCGGTAGGAATTGCCGACCCGGTCGGAGAGACTGATCCTCCGTCGAAAAGGGAGCGCCCGCATGGACATCGCCGATTCCGTCATCGACCTGATCGGGAACACCCCGCTGGTCCGGATGCCGAAGATCGCGGGGCACCTCGACTGTGATTTCGTCGTCAAGCTCGAGCTGACGAACCCGGGCGGTTCCTCGAAGGATCGTCCGGCACTCGCGATGATCAATGCGGCCGAGGAAGCGGGCCTCCTGCAGCCTGGCGGAACGATCGTCGAGCCAACTTCCGGCAACACCGGTGTCGGCCTTGCAATCGTCGCGAACCAACGCGGGTATCGATGCGTCTTCGTGATGACCGACAAGGTCGCACCGGAGAAGGTGGACCTGCTCCGTGCCTACGGCGCGGAGGTCGTGGTGTGCCCGGTCGCCGTGCCGCCCGAGGACCCCCAGTCCTACTACTCGACCGCCGCCCGCCTGGTCGATGAGATCCCCGGAGCCTTCCGCCCGGACCAGTACTCCAACCAGGTCAACCCACAGTCGCACTACGACACCACGGGACCCGAGATCTGGGAGCAGACGGAAGGGCGGATCACGCACTTCGTCGCCGGCGCCGGCACGGGGGGAACGATCTCCGGTGTCGCCAGGTACCTCAAGGAACAGAACCCCGACATCAAGATCATCGCCGCCGACCCCGAAGGCTCGGTCTACTCGGGTGGTTCCGGCCGCCCGTATCTCGTCGAAGGTGTCGGCGAAGACTTCTGGCCGACCACCTACCATCCGGACCTCGTCGACGAGGTCATCGCGGTCACCGACCACGACAGCTTCATCATGGCTCGCACGGTCGCCCGGGAAGAGGGCCTGCTTCTCGGCGGCTCATGTGGCACGGCGATCGCCGCCGGCCTCCAGGTGGGCGAGCGCCTTGGCCCCGACGATCTGATGGTCGTCCTCACGCCGGACTCCGGCCGCGGCTACCTGTCCAAGGTGTTCAACGACGACTACCTGGCCGAGCTCGGTTTCATCGAGTCCGAGAGCGAGACGTGCGTCTCTTCCGTCGTTGCGGCGAAGGGCGGAAACGACCGCGATCTCTTCTATGTGAATCCCGAGACGCCAGTGCGCGACGCGGTCGAGATGATGCGGGCGAGCGGA
>CALBVR010000242.1 GCA_937969565.1 uncultured Acidimicrobiales bacterium
CCCGAGCTGGGCGTACATGACACACAGCGCTGGCGGCCCCGTGACCGACCACGTCGGCAGATCACCAAGCTCGTCGATCTTGTGCGAACGCACCTTCGGATCGCCGTGCGTGAGCGTGCCGAGCGACGCTCCGGCACCCGAATACTCGGTCGCCGGAGCCACGACGGTCACGTCGCCATACTTCGCCGCCATGGTGGCCAGCGGGTACAGACCCTTCGATTCGATTCCGTCGTCGTTGGTCACCAAGATGCGCACCCCGTCACGCTAGCGTCTTGCTCATCAGCCGGAAGACCTACGTTCTGGACACCTCGGTGTTGCTCAGCGATCCTGCCGCCCTGCTGGCGTTCGCCGACAACGATGTCGTGCTGCCGATCGTGGTACTCACCGAGCTCGAATCGAAACGGCACCATCCCGAACTCGGCTGGGCGGCACGAACGACACTCCGCTCGCTCGAGAAGCTGCGTGAAGAGCACGGTTCGCTCACCGAAGCGCTTCCCATGGGCACACAGGGCGGAACCGTGCGGGTGGAGATCAACCACAAGGACGACACCCGCATCCCGGAGCCGCTTCGGGAAGCGAACAGCAACGACCACCGCATCCTCACCGTCGCCGCGAACCTGCTCGACGAGGGCGCCGAGGTCGTGCTTGTCACGCAGGACCTGCCGCTTCGCCTGCGAGCCGGCGTCATCGGGATGGACGCGGTCGAGTACCGCCACACCGACGACGACCTTGACTGGCGGGGCATCGTCGAGCTCGACGTTCGCGGCGACGTCATCGACACGCTCTATTCCGATCGCATCGCCGACGTGCCCGAAGCTGCCGGGCTCCCGGTGCACACCGGCATGATCCTGGGCGCCCCCGGCCAGTCCGCGCTCGGCCGGGTCGACGAGGACGGTCGCGTCCGGATGATCAACGAGCGGGAACTCTTCGGCGCCCGCGGCCGAAACGCCGAGCAACGGATCGCCCTCGATCTGCTCGCCGACGACTCGATCGGAATCGTGAGCCTCGGCGGACCAGCCGGCACGGGCAAGTCCGTGCTGGCGTTGGCAGCCGGTCTCGATGCGGTCCTGGAGAAGCAGTCGGCTCGACGGGTGCTCATCTTCCGTCCGCTCTACGCGGTCGGCGGTCAGGATCTGGGATTCCTGCCGGGAACCGAGGACGAGAAGATGCGGCCGTGGACCGACGCGGTCAACGATGCGTTGCACGCGATCGCCTCGAAGAATGCGATCGACGAGATCGTCCGCCAGGAAATCATCGAGGTCCTTCCGCTCACCCACATTCGCGGCCGGACACTGAGCGACACGTTCGTGATCATCGACGAGGCGCAGAACCTCGAGCGCAGCGTCCTGCTCACGGCCCTCAGCCGCCTCGGCGAGAACTCCCGTGTCGTGTTGACCCACGACGTGGCGCAGCGCGACAACCTGCGGGTTGGGCGCCATGACGGCATCGCATCGGTGATCGCCTCGCTGCGAGATCATCCGCTCTTCGCCCACATCTCGCTGGTGAAGAGCGAACGCTCCGCAATCGCCGCCCTGGTCTCCGAGACGCTCGACTACTGAGCCTCGCTGTCGGCCTCAGCTGATCAGTTCGTGGGCCCGGTCGTTCGCCGCTTGCAGCTCTGAACGCATCTGTTCGGTGAGCTCGGTCAGCTTGGATCGCGGCACCCGACCTTCCGGCATCGGAATCGGCGGGCGGACCACCACGGCGACGGGCACGCGCTTCGGCGCCTTTGCTCCGGGCGGCATCGCCGCCTCGGTACCGGCGATGCCGACAGGCACGATCGACGCTCCGGCCTTCGCAGCGATCCAAGTGGTGCCATCGAAGAGCTCTCCGATCTTCTGACCGGTCTGACGCGTGCCTTCCGGAAAGATCATGAGCGGCTTGTCCTGATCCAGGATCTGACGGGCGGCGTTCACGGCTTCACGATCCGCTGCGTCCCGGTCCAGCGGGATGGCGCCCAGACCCGCAATCCACCAGCCGACCGGCTTGATCTTGAACAGCGATTCCTTGGCCAACGTCGGCAGTCGTCGCCCGGCGAGCGTGCCGACGATCAGGCTGTCGAGGTTCGATCGGTGCACTGGCGCAATGATCACCGGAGGCGCCAACTGGAGGTGCTCGGTCCCCTCGGCGGTGATGCTCAGCCAGCGAAAGAGCGTGCCTTTCGTGACCGCCCGCGTGATGTTGTAGATGCGTTCGCCGTAGGGCTTGGCCGAGATGTCGGCCGCCCACTGCGCCAGGTCCTTCTCACTCACGGGCCAATGCTCGCATGCCCGTTCAGTCTTGGCGAACCACGACCTCGACGGTCAGGCCGAGGCTTCGTTCCAACAGGCCCCGTCGCTCGCGCGCCGCGAAAACCTCGAGCTCGAGTTCATCCGGGTCGCCGGCGATCGAGAGCTCAAGCGAGTCTTCCCCGATCGTGATCGTGAGGTCCGTGGCGAGGTTCTGATACGAGCGATCGAGGCCGATGCCGAGCCGCAGCATGCCGGAGAGGACGCACACCAACTGCTGATCGGAGGAGGACAGGTCGGCCCAGGCGCCGTGCGACGGCTTGGGCTCGCTCTTGCGGTGATAGCGGGCCACCTGAGCGATCAGTTCGAGCTCGTGTTGGTTGAAGCCGGCGAGCTGCTCGGCATTGCGAATCAGGTAGTAGCTGTGCCGATGGTGGGCGCCGTGGCCGACGAAGCGGCCGATGTTGTGCAGCATTCCCGCTGCTTCGAGCACGTCTCGTTCGAAATCTCCAAGGCCGTGGAGTTGGGTGGTGGCATCGAACAGCTGCAGCGCAATCTCGGTCGACTGGCGGGC
>CALBVR010000243.1 GCA_937969565.1 uncultured Acidimicrobiales bacterium
ATGGGTCCGCAGGGTGCCGTCGAAGTCATCTATCGGCGAGAGCTGCAGTCGGCGGCCAACCCGGAAGCCCGTCGAGCCGAACTGGTCGACGAGTACACCGAGAAGACGGCGAACCCGTACATCGCTGCCGAGCGGGGCTACATCGACGAGGTCATCGACCCGGCCGACACCCGCCGCAAGGTTGCGGCCGCCTTCCGCCTCCTGGCGTCGAAGCAGGAACGCATTCCGGAACGCAAGCACGGCAACGTGCCGCTGTAGGGAGTGGGCATGACCGAAACGACCGACGCCGTTCCATCCCGCGTGATCATCTCCGACATCTCTCCGGCGCCCAGTCCGGAGATGCTCGCCGTCATCGTCGCGGCGTTGGAAGAGGGTTGGCCGCAGCCGGTCGCCGCGCCGGCACGCTCGGGGCCCGGTGACCAGGAGTCTCGTTGGCGGTTCAGCCAGCGCCGTTGGCAACATCGGGCGGTGCCGATGCAGACCTGGGGACGAACGACATGACCTTGCGATTCGGCATTCTTGGCGCGGCACGCATTGCCCCGAAAGCGCTCACGGTTCCGGCCCGGCTTGTGGACACCGCAGAGATGACGCTGGTGGCTGCCCGAGATCGCAGCCGGGCGGAGGCGTTCGCCGCAGAGCATGGTGTCGCCGCCGTGGTCGACAGCTACCAGGAAGTGATCGAGTCGCCAGATGTCGACGTGGTCTACAACCCGCTGCCGATGCACCTGCACGCTGAGTGGACCATCGCTGCACTGCGAGCCGGCAAGCACGTGCTGTGCGAAAAGCCGTTCGCATCGAACGCGGCCGAGGCGGCCGAGATGGTTCGGGTGGCCGAGGAGACCGGCATGATCCTGGGCGAGGCCTTCCACCACGTCTACCACCCGATGTTCCGTCGCATCATCGAACTGATCGCGGCGGGGACGATCGGAAACGTCGTTCGGGCGGAGGGCTACTTCAACATTTCGATTCGCCAGCCCGACATTCGCTGGGACTACGCCACATCGGGCGGGTCGCTGATGGACCTCGGCTGCTATTCGACGATCTGGGTTCGCCATGTCATGCAGGCGTCGCCGGATGCCTCGGCCGCGTCCGAGCCCGACGTCGTTCATGCCGTCGCGGAGGAGGGCCCCGAGCACATCGACGCCCGTATGCAGGCGGAGCTCGTGTTCCCCACCGAGGCGACCGGTCGGGTCGAGAGTTCGATGGTCACCGAAGAAGGCGACATTCGACTCGAAGTCAGTGGCACGAAGGGGTCGATCACGGCGATCAATCCGCTCGCTCCCCAAAACGGAAACACGCTCACGATTCGCACCGATTCCGGTGAGACCAGTGGGGAGATCCTCGCTGGAAGCACCTACGAGCACATGGTTCGAGCCTTCTGCGACCACGTCACTCACGGAACGCCGTTCCCGACCATGGGTGCCGACTCGATCGCGAACATGGCGACGATCGATGCGATTTACACCGCCGCCGGGCTGCCGCTCCGCGGAGTGAACTAAGCGCTGCGGCTCAGACCTCGGCGTTGCGTTCGGCGGAGCTGCGCCAGATGTCGGGATCGACCTCAGCCGACGCCGCCTGCGGGTCGAGCGTGCGGACTTCTTCTTCGAGTTCCCGACATTCGACGCGGGCGTTGACGTAGGTCCGGAACGCGGCAGCCGCTCGCTCCTGCGCTTCGCTCGCCTCCATGGTCAGTGCCGGGTCGTCGGGGTCGTCGGCCAGGCGAAGTCGGGCCGCCTCGGCGGTCACCAGCAATCGGGCGGCCTCTTCGTCGAGTTCGGCCACGCGCCGAAGCTCGGCGTCGAGCTGGTCGCTGAGGCGGGCGAGCTCGGCCAGGTCGCTTTCGTCGGGTTCGGCGTTGAGCGCGACCTCGTCGGTCGCCAGCACCATGACGGCGAGCGGGAGGCTCTCGACGAGCATGCCGAGCGGGGCTTCGAAGGGGCCGATGGCTGCGCCACGGCGAACCCGGAGCGGCGCCAGTGCGAGGGTGGCACCACCCAGCGCCTGCGCCATCGCTGCGGGCGTTTCGTCGACAGCGACCACATCGGCCCGGATGCGCCCGGCATCGAGCAGCTCGGACACGCGGGCGATCTCGTCGGCCTCGCCGCTCGGGACGTAGGCGGTGATCTTCGCGCTGCCCCAGTCTTCGTGCCGGGTGCAGAGCCAGGCCAGAAGCGTGATCAACTGGCCCACCTGATCGTCGGACCACCACAGCGCGATCGACCGTTGCCGCTTCGGCGTGTCGAGGAATTGCTGCCAGGCGTCTTCACGCACATTCAGCACCGCCACGTTGGTGCCGAATCGCACGCAGTTCTGGAGCATCGTGCCGTAGCGCTGGCGGTCTTCGGGTGTGCCGCGGAGGTCGCCGACGCCGAACATGGTCAGGTTGGTGCGGATGCGCCCGAGTCCGTGAGACTGGATGAGGGTCTGCACGCCGACCTCGGAATCGGCGACGACGAGGGCGCGGGCGGCCGCCCCGGGCGAAATGCGGGTGACTTCTTTGGCGAGGTCCTTCTCCACGGATGCGGCTTCCCGGCGACGGATGGGTCCAGACCCTTCGAAGAGTCGAACGGCGGTGAGGTAGCCGGCGTTCCCTTCGAGCCAGGTGGCCATGGTGAGCATGCGATGGCGATTGTCCGGATCCCGGGGCACGAATGCGAGCGCCACCGGCCGCCAGTCTCGGGAGGTTGTGGGTTCGCTGGCGAGGGCGTGGAGGTGGTGGCGTGCCTGGGTGTAGTGGTGCGAGCCGGCGCTGTCGACCCAGCGGTCGGGCACGTCACGCTGGCGGAGATAGCCGTAGAGCAGAACGAAGATGAGCGCGGCCACGGCGCCGGCGAGCGGGTTGATTGCCAGGATGACGCCGACGCAGAGCAGCGTGCCGAGCAGGCTGGCCCGGTGATCGCCGAAGCGGAAGCGTGGCCGGAACGACGTGCTGCCCGCACGGAACTCGAAGTAGGTGGCGTAGTTGATGATTCCGTAGCTGGCGAGGAAGAACATCGAGATGATCGGTGCGATGGCGTTGAGGTCGCCGACGGCCACGGTGGCCAGCGCGATCAGTACCGATACGCCGAGTGCCCGTCGAGGGTTGTTCGCTGGGCCGGCGCCGACGGCGAAGTTCTCGAGCCGGGGGAGAACCCGGTCCTCGCCGAGGCGCTGGAGTACGCGGGGGCTTCCGATGGTCGAGGCGAGCGCGGAGGACAGTGTTGCTGCGAGGACGCCGACGAGCATGGTCCAGCCGGCGAGGGAGAGGTCGCCGATGATCGTGTTGGTTTCCTCGAGGAGCGTCATCGCGGTCGCGGCGCCCGCGAGGAGCACGATGACGATGAGGTACACGACGGTGGACAGGCCGACGGCGGCGAACGTCCCGCTGGTGATCGACTTGCTCGGTGTTCGCAGGTCGCCGGACATGGCGACGCCCTGACTGAATCCGGTGACGGCGGGGAAGAAGATGGCGAAGGCTTCCCAGAACCCGACGTCGTTCTGGGGGCGCCCGAGGTTGTCGGTGAAACGGCTGGAGTCGAAGTCGCCGACGGCGCCGATGAGAAACGACGCGAGCGCGACGATGAGCAGTGCCATGACGAGGTACTGCAGTCGGGTGGCGAGGTCGGCGCCGACGAAGCCGATGACGGCGAGCAGCAGTACGAGGCCGGCCGCGATCAGCTGGATGATGATCGTGTTGTCGGTCGAGCTGTCGCCGGTGAACACGGGGGCGATCGCTTCGGCGAAACCGATGGCATAGAACGCGATCGAAACCGAGATGGCGAGATAGAGGACGACGCCGACGGCTCCGCCGAATTCGATGCCGAGGGTGCGGGAGATGATGTAGTACTCGCCGCCGCCGCCGACTCGCATGTTCGTGGCCACCACGGCGAGCGAGATGCTGGTGAGCACCGAGACCGCCGTCGAGATCAGCAGGATGACGAGCGCCTGGCCCAGTCCGACGGCTCCCACCACATACGGGACGCGCAGGAAGAGGACGAGGCCGAGGATCGTGAGAATGCTCGGCGTGAACACCCCGCCAAATGTCCCGAGGGTGCCGCGCTCGTCAGGCATGCGATGAATCTATGCGCTGGCGGCCGGTGACCGGCGCCATGGGACCGCTACGGGGTGACGGTGGGCAGATTTGCTGCGTTCCAGGCGTTGATGCCGCCGTCCACGTCGGCCACGTCGGTGAAGCCGAGCTCCCGCATGATCTCGATGGTTTGGCCGCTGCGGTTCCCCGAGCGGCAGTAGAGGAGGTAGGGCACATCCGGGTCGAGGCCGGCCAGCTGCTCGGCGAAGTCGTCGCGGTAGAAGTCGATCATGGTGGCGCCTTCGAGGTGGCCTTCGCCGAACTCCTCTGGGGTGCGGACGTCAAGGATCACGAGGTCGGCCGGAGGATCGGTTCGGATGTCTTCCGCCGCGGTGACGGAGACGAGCCGGAGCCCGGCGTTCTCGGCGTCGCCACCGTCGCCACCGCATGCGGCGGCGAGAAGCGAAACGATCGTGAGGAGGGCGAGAAGACGGTTCGGGAGGCGCATGGTTGAATTGTACGTACATTTCGAGACCGCGCAAGGTCACCCCCGTCGCCCGCCCGTTTGACCGCGTCGCTAATTGTCCGTACATTTCCGAAATGACCGGACATTCGGTCAAATCGTCCAGCCTGTCACCTCATCGTGAGGTGCATCACGGGTGCGAGCAGGGAGTCAACATGTTCGATGTATTGCCGGATCGGTTGCCCTGGTGGATCGGTGGGCCGATCCTTGGGCTGCTGATCGTCGGGATGTTCGTCGTGAGCAATCAACCGTTGGGTGCGTCCGGGGCCTACGTGCAGACCGCAGGGCTCCTTCGCCGGCGGAGTGACGTGGCCGTCTGGCGCGTGTGGTACTTCGTCGGCATGTTTCTCGGTGGCGTCATCGTGACCCAGGTGCTTCGGTCGGGGGCGGAGTTTCGGTCGGGCTACGACGCGCTTCGCGAGGTGTTGCCGCTCTGGGCGGCCGTTCCCGTCGTCTTCGGCGGCGCCACGCTCCTCGGCTATGGGGCAGCCCTCGCCGGAGGGTGCACGTCCGGTCATGGCATGTGCGGGACGGCGCAGCGTTCCCCGGCGAGTGTGGCAGTGACGGTCACCTTCATGGCGACGGCGATCGCCACCACCCTCGTCTTGCGTCTTGTGACAGGAGGTGCGCTGTGAAGATGAACGCGATCGGCCTTCTCTTCGGTATCGCATTCGGCGGGGTTCTGGCTGCCTCGAACCTCCATGAGTACGACACGATCCACTTCATGCTTCGACTCGACGAGTTCGACGTCTTCTGGTTCATGGGTTCGGCGATCGCCGTGTCGCTGCCGCTGTTGTGGTTGCTCGAGCGGCGCGGGGTTGCCACGCCGTTGGGCGGGGAGCTGGTGCTCTCGCGATCTCGGCCCGAACGGCATCACCTTCGCGGTGGCGCGCTGTTCGGCGTCGGGTGGGCGATCGCCGGGACCTGTCCGGCGCCCGCGCTGGTCATGGTGTCCTCGGGTGCGGTGCTGGGCCTCGTGGCCATCCCGGGCATCTTTCTCGGACTCCGATTGCACGAGCGGCGCCAATCCGGGCCGCACGTCGGTGATGGCGAACACCGCTCGCTGACCGGCTCTGGAGTGTGACGCATCTCGCCTGCGGGTCGCGCCGCACTCGACTACCATGAATTGTACGGACATTCGTACATTAGTCCGGACGTTCGGACTTTCATCTCGCACCGCACCCAGAGGAGCTCACCATGTCACTTCGTCTCGGCGATCTTGCCCCCGACTTCAGCGCTCCCACCACGGATGGTGACATCCGATTCCACGAATGGAAGCAGGACTCCTGGGCCGTGCTGTTCAGCCATCCGGCCGACTACACGCCGGTCTGCACAACGGAGCTGGGCCGGACCGCGGCACTCAACGGCGGATTCGCCGAGCGCAACACGAAGGTGATTGCCCTCAGCGTCGACTCGCTCGATGATCACCTGGGCTGGGCACCGGACATCGGCCAGGCCACCGGCACCGAGCTCAACTTTCCGATCATCGCCGACCCGGAGCGAACCGTCGCCGAGCTCTACGACATGATCCACCCAGGCGAGGGAGACACCTCCACGGTGCGATCGGTCTTCGTGATCGACCTGGCCAACAAGGTCCGCCTCATCCTCACCTACCCGAAGTCGACCGGTCGGAACTTCGATGAGATTCTTCGAGTGATCGACAGCCTGCAGCTGACCGACGACCATCAGGTGGCGACCCCGGTCGACTGGAAGAAGGGCGATCGGGTGATCGCCTCGCCCGCGATGTCGACCGAAGATGCGATCGCAACGTTCGACAACGTCGAGGTCGTCACGCCGTACCTGCGCTACGTCGACGATCCGAGAAGCTGACCGTCGTGGCACTGCTCCGGAGGATCGCGCCGATTCTGCACTGGGGTCCCGGATACCAACGAGGCGACTTCCGGAGCGACCTGGTGGCCGGAGTCACCGTTGGCGCGATGCTCGTTCCGCAGGCCATGGCATACGCGCTGCTGGCGGGGTTGCCGCCAGCGGTCGGGTTGTACGCGGCGACAGTTCCCGTGCTCGCCTACGCCGTGTTCGGAACATCGCGTCAGCTCGCAGTGGGGCCGGTGGCGATCGTCTCGCTCCTGACCGCATCGGCGCTCGCTCCGCTGGTCGAGGAGGGAACCACGGGCTACGTCGCTGCGGCGGCGCTCCTCGCGCTGATGGTCGGTGTCGTCCACCTCGTGCTCGGTGTCGGACGTCTTGGCTTCCTCGTGAACTTCCTGTCGCACTCCGTCCTGGTCGGGTTCACTGCGGCGGCCGCCATCATCATCGGCAGCTCACAGGTGAAACACCTCCTCGGCGTTTCCATCCCGCGACAGGAGCACTTCCACCAGACCGTCTGGCAGGTCGTGCAGGCGTTGCCGAACGCGCATGGCCCGACGGTTCTCCTCGCGGCGGGTGCGCTGACAACGTTGCTGACCCTGAAGCGCCGTCGCTCGCGCGTGCCCGGAGCACTCGTGGTCGTGATCGGGTCGATTCTGTTGGTGGAGCTGTTCGAACTCGATCTCCGAGGCGTGCGGGTCGTCGGCGACATCCCGGATTCGCTCCCCGCCTTCGCGCTGCCTTCGTTCGACGCATCGTTGGTCGCCAATCTGTTCGGAACCGCCCTGGTCATCACGCTGGTCGGGTTCATGGAATCGATTGCCGTCTCCAAGGTGTACGCACGGCGCCACCAGTACGAGGTTGATCCGAACGCCGAACTGGTCGCGCTCGGTGCCGCCAACTTCGCGTCCGGCGTCTTCGGTGGGTATCCGGTCACGGGAGGCTTCTCCCGAACCGCGGTGAACGACGCGGCGGGCTCCCGCACGCCGTTCGCCTCGGTCGTCACCGCCGGGGTCGTCCTTGTCACGATCGTCATGCTCACGCCGACGCTTGCATCGTTGCCGACGGCAGCGCTCGGTGCCGTCATCATCGTCGCCGTCGTCGGGCTCTTCGATCTCACCGAGATTCGGCACATCGCTGCCGTGAAACGATCGGATCTGATCGGCCTCGGTGTTGCCTTCTTCGGGACGCTCCTCCTTGGCATCGAATTGGGGATCGTGGTGGCGGTCATCGCGTCGATGCTGGTGGTCTTCGCCCGGATGTCGATGCCGCACAGTGCTGTTCTGGGCCAGGTGGAGGGCACGACGAGCTATCGCAACATCGAGCGGTTCCCCGAGGCCCATGTGGTCGAGGGGATGGCGATCATCCGCATCGATGCGGCGCTCTCCTTTGTCAACGCACTGCACGTGAAACGGCTGCTGGTTCGCACCGCGTTCGAGCTGGAGGAAGAGCCCCGGGTTCTCGTGCTCGACGCATCCGGAATCAACGATGTGGACGCGACCGGAGCGGAGGCGCTGCACGATGTCATCTCGGAGTTGGCCGAGGCCGGTATCGCCCTGCACCTCAGTGACGTGAAGGGGCCGGTGCGCGATGTCCTTCGACGCGCTGGCATCTGGCAGGAACTCGGAAGCCGGGTTCACGCAACGACTCACGCTGCGGTCTTGGCCGTGCGAAACAACCGTTCCGCGCCGGATGATCAGCGACGTCACGGCATCGATGAGCGGACCTGGCCAGACGAAGCACCCCGGTCCGCAGACGTCTAGCGTCGGGCGCATGGGCGTTCACGGACTCGATCACGTCAACATCGACACCACCCGTCTCGACGAGACGGTGGCCTTCTACACCGACGTACTCGGTATGACCGTGCGGCCGAAGCCATCCGGGAATCCGGGCGCGTGGCTGTACGTGGGCGAGCAGGCAGCCGTGCACATCAACGTCGTGGACGAGCCCGCCGGCTCCGATTCGACCGGCGCGTTCAATCACGTGGCGTTCGACGCGAGCGACGTCGACGGGCTCGTCGCCGCGCTTGCCGCGGGCAACCACCCGCACGAGGTCTCGGAACGGCGTGATCTCGGGATCACGCAGGTCTTCACCCGTGATCCCAACGGTGTTGCCGTCGAGCTCAACGTCCCGATCGAGGCCTCACCGGCCGACCACGAAGCTTCCGCAGGCGGAGCGTCTGGATGAGTTCGCTTCCGCCGCCGCCTCCCGTTCCACCAACCGGGCCACCTCCACCGCCAGCCCCGGGCCCGCCGCCTCCACCGAGCCCGGGCGGGGTGCCCGCATCGGACGACGGCGTGTACCACTTCGGCCCACGCGCCCGCGAGATCTTCGTGGCCACCTTCGCGATCCTTGGCCGGAGCTGGCGTCCGGCGCTGGTCGTGTCCGCCGTCATGTTCGTGGGGCAGGCGGTGTTCTGGGGACTCGTCGGGTTGGGTATGAACAACGTCTTCGATGGCGAGTTCTCGGAAGCGCTCGATCGGGTGCTTCGCCTTGGATCGGCCACGGGCGGCGGGCTCAGCGACGAGGACATCGACTTCTTCGAGTCGATCGACTTCCAGCTGACAGGAACCGCGGTGGGCTGGTTCGTGCTGGCGGTTGTCCTCTCGATCCTGACCTACGCCTTCACGCAGATTGCTTGGTTTCGGGTGATGACGGCGGGGCGCAATGGTGTCGACGCTTCGCCGACTGGTGCGCTGGCGGATGCCGTCCGCCGATTCCCCCGGCTCGTGGGCAGCCTCCTCGTGGTGGTGGGTCCCGTGGTGGTCATCGCCGGCGTGCTGGGTCTGTTGGTGGTGCTCGAACCGCTCCTCGTGATCCTGATGCTCGTGCCGCTCCTGGTATTGGGGTTCATCGGTGTGTTGCTGGGCACGGTCACGATCGCAGTCGCGTCGATCGCCCCAAAGGGCACACCCGTGATCTCGACCACGATCGGGCTCATTCGCCGCCAGCGCTCGCACGCGGCGAAGTGTCTGATCATGACCATCCTTCCCGCGATGGTCGTGAGCTTCGCCGGCGGCATGCTCGGCCAGGTCGGCTTCCTGTTCGGCCTCGTCGGCTATCTCGTCATGACCACGCTGTCGGGAGTGATTCAGGCAGCGGTGCAGACGGCAGCCAGCACGGCGATGTACATCTCACTTCAGGGCGTCACGGACCCAGAGCTCCTCCCCGCCGACTGACGATCAGGGTTCGATCAGCGCCGCAGTCGTGAACACCGTCAGGCCCGCGAAGAGATCGATGAGCACCTGGAGGTCGCCGTCGGACTCGGCTCGCTCAAGTGCCGCAGCGTCGTCCAGGGCCGCAACGACGGTGGCGCGATCGAGGCGTACCGAGGCGACGGCATCGGCATCGGTGACGCCGGGTCGATGGTGGATGGCCGACCGGCCGACACCCAGCACATGGTCTTCATCCAGATCCGTGAAGTGGATGTTGAACGTGACGGGCTCGTGGGCGAACGCGGCGGGGTCGAAGCGGACGCCGATGATGTCGAAGAGATGGCTGGCCTGCATGGCGTGCGACATGTCCCGAGTCGGCACACGGCCCCAATCCGGTGAACCCTCCCGGAGCTCCTTGGCCCCCATCAGGTAGGCGTTGCGCCACGTGGCCGATTCGGCCTGATAGCCCAGCTGTTCCATGGCAGAGGCCTGGAGTTCACGGGCCGCCGTGTTCGTGGCGTCGGCGAAGATGACGTGGTTCACGAGTTGCACGACCCATCGGTAGTCGCCGGCATCGAACGACGCTTGCGCCTTGGCGAGCACGGCGTCGGCGCCGCCCATCATCTCGACGTATTTCTCGCCGGCGTCGACCGGGGGGAGCGGGTCGAGGTTCGCCGGGTTGCCGTCGTACCAGCCGAGGTAGCGGTTGTAGACCGATCGCACGTTGTGCGACACGGTGCCGTAGTAGCCGCGCACATGGGACTGGTCGAACTCCTCCGGGAGCTCGAGCTCGGCGGCGATTTCGGTGGGGACGTGGCCTTGGTTGGCGAGGCGCATCGTCTGGTCGTGCATCCAGCGGTAGACGTCGCGCTGCAGGGTGAGGAAGCCGCGCACATCGTCCTTGCCGA
>CALBVR010000244.1 GCA_937969565.1 uncultured Acidimicrobiales bacterium
CGGATGCACCCCGTCCGTCGCCAGGGTGGCTCCCATGAAGGCGAGGTCCCGGCAAGTCACCCGGATGGAGCACTGTCGAAAGTAGAGATCGAGATCCTCCTCGACCCGCTCGCCGAGTACGCCCGAATTGCGGAGCAGATAGGCGATCGCCCGGTTGCGGTGACCGGTCTCCCGCTCCGATCGGTAGACGGCATCATCGATCTCGAGCTCGTTTCCCGCCAACGACGCGAAGGTCGAAAGGATGTGTTGCTCGCGGGCTCCCAGGTTGTCGCCGTCGATGAGACTCGTCACGGCGATGGCGCCAGCGTTGATCATCGGGTTCAGTGGTCGGCCGGTCTTCGGGTCGAGCGAGATCTCGTTGAAGGCGTCGCCCGACGGTTCCAACCCGACCTTGCGTTCCACACCCGCTTCACCGACCGCGTCGAGGGCCATCGCATACGTGAACGCCTTCGAGATCGATTGAATCGTGAACGGCTGGTCGGTGTCGCCCACCTCCAGGCAGAAGCCGTCCGTGGTGGCGACGGCGATGCCGAACGCATCGGGGTCGACGACAGCGAGCTCGGGAATGTAGTCCGCGACGTTGCCTGCGGTGTGACCTCGAACTTCGTCGAAGACTTCCTCGATCATGCGCTCGACGGACTGCACCATGGGTTCCTCCCAGCGCGAGCGTAGGCAACAGCCTGTTCTGCGATCGTCTTGGAGTGGTGGCGTTCACACTGCCGTTACACGAGTGTCGGCTGCGCCGAACTCGCTCGTTGCGTAGTCGACCTATGTCGCAGGTACGTCCACTCGGAGGAGGTTTTCGTAGAGGGTCTCGTAGAGACCGCCGAGGGCGCGGAGCTCGTCGTGGGTGCCGTGCTCGACGACCAGGCCGTTGTCGAGGACGATGATCTGATCGGCCGACGTGATGGTCGACAGTCGATGGGCGATCACGAGCGAGGTGCGGCCGGCCAGCGCCGTCTCCAACGCCTGTTGGATGAGCGCCTCGTTCTCCGTGTCCAGGTGGCTGGTGGCCTCGTCGAGGATGACGATCGCCGGGTCCTTGAGGAGCATGCGGGCGATCGCCAGACGCTGCTTTTCGCCGCCGGAAAGGCGATAGCCGCGTTCGCCGACGACCGTGTCGAAGCCTTCGGGCAGTTCGTCGATCACGTCCATGATCCGGGCGGCCTCGGCGGCGCGACGCATGTCCGCCTCCGTGGCGTCGGGGTTCGCATAGCGGAGGTTCGCGCCGACGGTGTCGTGGAACATGTGCGGATCCTGGTTCACCACACCAATCGATTCGCGCAGGCTGTTCTGCGTGACCGACCGCAGGTCCTGACCGTCGATCGTGATGGCGCCGCCGGTCACGTCGTAGAGGCGGGGAACCAGGTTGAGCAGCGTGGACTTGCCGGCACCCGACGGGCCGACGATGGCCACCAGCTGGCCCGGCTCGATGCTGAGGTTCACTCCATGGAGGACCTGTCGTTCGTCGGCGCTCGCATAGGAGGGTGCCGCCGTGACGGGCGTGATGCCCGCACCGATGTGCCTTCCGGGGCCTCGGCCCGGCGTCCGGCGTTGGGTTGCGTCCTCGAGCGAGGCGATCGTCGAGTCGCTGGCACTCGGGTACGTGAAGGTGACGTCGTCGAACCGGAGGGCACCCTTCACGGCGGCCAGTTCTGTGGCGTCCGGAGCATCGGTGATCGGGTTCGGCATGTCGATGATCTCGAAGACGCGTTCGAAGCTGACGAGCGCGCTGGTGACATCGACGCGTGCGTTGGTGAGTGCGGTGAGCGGGAGGTACACGCGCACGACGAGGAGGCTGAGGGCGGCGAGGCCGCCGAGTGAGAGGTCGCCGCTGATGACCATGCGGCCACCGATCCAGTAGATGGCGGCGGTACCGAGCGCGCCGACCAGCGTCATCGCGGTCATGAAGACTCGGGCCAACATGGCGGAACGGATGCCAATGTCGCGAACGCGGGCGGCCCGGTGGGCGAAGTCGTCCGCCTCGACCGTCGGCCGTCCGAACAGCTTCACGAGCATGGCGCCGGACACGTTGAAGCGCTCGGTCATCGTCGTGTTCATCGACGCGTTGAGTTCCATCGACTCGCGCGTGATGTCGGCCATGCGCGTGCCGACCCGACGGCTGGGGATGACGAAGAACGGCAGGATCACCAGCGACAGCAGCGTGAGCCGCCACTCGAGGACGAACATCGTGACGAGGGTGATGCCCAGGTTGATGACGTTGCCGATGACCGTGGACAGGAAGGTGGTGAACGCCCGCTGGGCGCCGATCACGTCGTTGTTCAGACGGGAGATGAGCGAACCGGTCTGCGTCTGCGTGAAGAAGCCGAGCGGCATGTCCTGGACGTGCCGGAAGAGCTTGTCGCGCAGGTCGTAGATGATGCCCTCGCCGATCCGGCTGGAGAGCCAACGCTCGATCATCGAGATGCCGGCCGCGGCAAACGCGGCGATGACGACGGTGATGCCGAGGATGTTGAGCCGGCGGGTGTTGCCCTCGGCGATGGCCGTGTCGATGATGTCCGCGAACGCGAGTGTCGGGATCAGGCCGATGACCGTGCCGAGAATGATGAGGATCACGAAGCCGATCACCATCGGCCGGTACGGCTGCGAGAATCCCCACACCCGGCGCACGGTGGCGCGGTCGATTCCCTTGGGCTCGTCCGACGAGCTGCTCATGGAGTGCAGTACTTGCATTGGATGCATGGTGCAGCCAACGCTACGCCGTGCGAATTCGTTCCCGTCGGCCGGAGCCGGTCAGATCTGGCCGCACTCCAGGTCGAAACTGGAGCCGTTGGCGCCCCGAATTCGGGCGAGGTACGAACCGTCGACGTTGTGGTCCACAAAGGTGTTCTCGGCAAGGTCCGGGAGGGTCGCCAGCCAGCTGCCGTTGCGTCGGAGCACGACGGCCCTCGGCTCCTCGTGCAGCATCACGTCGATCTGGATCGTGCCATCGGGCAGCGCCACGATCGTGCAGCTGGGATCCGGATCGGGTGTCCCGGCCTGGCGCTCACACACCACGTCGCGGCGGACGCCGTGCTCGACGAATCGAATGAGGTAGGAGTCGTCGGTCCGGCCGTCCGGGTCGTGCCAGCCGGTCGTCCCGGCGTCCGCGGTGTGCGCCCAGGAACCGTTTCGGCGGATCACGATGGACTCGTCCACGGCAACCTCGAACTCGAGATCCCGGTTGGTGACGGTGCACCAGGCAGCGCCCGGCTCCGGGTCTGGTTCCGGAGTTCGGGGAGTCAACGGCGGCACGTTCACCAGCGGTTCGCCGGCCTCACACTGAAGTTCGAGCCGGGGCCCGCCATCGACGCTCATTCGAGTGAGGAACGAACCGTCGAGAGGGAGGTCGTGCGCAAGATCCCATTGGGTGGCGAAGCCACCGCCGAAGTCATCGAACGGCGTGATGACGAGTTCGTCGATCGGTGGCGAGGCAAGCCAGCTGCCGTTTCGCCGGATGACGAATTCGTCTGGTGCCTGGAAGGAGACGACCGTGATGGTGCGGAAGCCGTCGACGAACTGCGTGGTGCAATCCGCATCCGGAAGTGGTTCCGGCACGACCGCGGGCGGAGGGGCCAGCGGTGATGGTTGTGGGCCGGTGAAGCGGGCGACGTGCCCCTGAGGGAACCAGTTCACGCGATCGAAGTCGCCGCCGACGATCAGGCCGCCGGTGGTCACGTTCAGATGCCAGACGCCGAGGACGGACGTGAAGTGGGGATTCCAATCGGTGAGCACACCGGTCTCGGCGTCGACGCTGAGCATCTTGCGACGCTCCGCGGCGTTCGGGTCGACGTCGATGCCCTTCCCGTCGTAGTCGAAGTGGCCGCCGGCGTAGACCCAGGTGCCGTCGGTCGCGACCGCTTGGTAGTCGCCATCGGCCTGGCGGGTCCACGCGGGGCGGCCGCTGGCCACGCTGTGGAATCGGGACAGACGGTTTCCGCCGAGTGCCAGCGAACCGCCCTCGGCGGCGTACAGCGCCTCACCGGATGGGTCGAGGGCCACGTCCCAGATCATGAAGGGGGCGATCGGACGCCACGCAGATGCGGCACCGGCGGCGAGGTCGACGCTGGCCAGATGGGATTGTCCCGTGCCGGAGAAGTCGAGGAACTCGCCCGCCACGTAGACGAGGTCGTGGTCATTCCATTCCAGATCGTGGATCTCTTCGTCGGCGGAGAGATGCCATGGCAGGCGAATACCGGTCGTCGCGTCGACGGCGCCGATGCGTTCGGCCGGCGAGTCGGCAAGCGTGTGGAAGTCGCCGGCGACGATCACCGTGTCGCCGTCGGTGGCGAGCGCGTTGACGCGGCGTTCGGTTCCCGGGTTCCACGGCAGCACGGAGTCGTCGGCCAGATCGATGGCGGCCAACCTGCCACGGCCGTGGCCGTCCACCTTCTTGAAGCGTCCGCCGAGGTAGAGCGTCGTGCCATCGGGGCTCGCCGCCAATGCATAGACCGAGCCCCCCGAGATCTCGATGTCGAAGCTCGACACGAGGTCGCCCGTGGTCGGGTCGATCTCGGCGAGGTGAGGCTGATCCACACCGTCGATGCTGGTGAAGTCACCGGCGATGAACAGGCGTCCGTTCACCTCGACCGAGTCATGGACTCGGCCGGAGGGCCCGATCGGATGGTCGATCGAGGCGATGGGTGCATCCTCGACCGTCGGGTGGACGGCGTTGACTGCGGCCGCATCTCGGCTGGACACGACCAGACCGAGTCCGAGGATGAGGAGAAGGAATCCGAGCGTTCCGGCAGTCGTGATGACGGCGCTCGTGGTGGTGCTTTTGTCCCGCGACATGACCACTGAGAGTAGTCATTTGGGTTGGTCTTCGAGAGGGCCGTCCGGCCCTCCCCGGGGCTCAGGCGGCGAGCCGCTCGACCATTGAATGCACGGCCAGCTGGAAGTTCTCGCTCGGCTGCTCGAAGTGCATGTGGAGCCGCGCCCCCATCGGGCACGGGCTCACGCCCTTGATGCTGACGAAGCTCTCCAGCGAACCGATCGTGAGCTTCATCGACTCGGGAATCCTCACGGAGGTGTCAGCGATGTCGACGCTCGCTCCCGTCGTCGACACGTCCACGATGTGGGCGTCGAGGACGGTCGGGTCGTTCCAGCTCGCTGCGGACGCAATCCACTGCACGGTGGTTCGGTCGGACAACGACACGCTGAATCGCTTGGCGCGACGACGCGTCATCGGCGACCAACGTCGTCCACCTGCCACTCTCGAGACATCCCCTGATTCGGGCATCAGGCCACTCCCGTTCACATCGGCCGCCACGCACGGAATGCTCCGTACCCGGTCTTAATCGGTCGGACCGCAGGTGGACTTGATCCGATTCGCACAAAACACGATTCCGCTCGAAAACGGCAGAGGCCGGCACCGCCGAAGCGATGCCGGCCTCAGCGCGGACTACTTGGCGAGGTTGTCGCGGATCTCGGTGAGGAGATCGACCTCGCTCGGGCCGTCCTCTTCCTCGGCCGGCGGGTTCGCCCGGTTGTAGGCCTTCACCATCATGAAGATGACGAAGGACAGGATGACGAAACCGACGACCGTGGTGATCCACGTACCGATCTCGATTGTGGGCTCCTGCATCACGACCGTGCCATCGTCGAGCGTGACTTCCTGGCTTCCGCCGAGGCCGATGCGGATGCTGCTGAAGTCCGGCTGACCGAAGATGCGGGCGACGACCGGCATGATGATGTTGTCGACGAGGCCCTGCACGACCGGTGCAAACGCAAGTGCGAGGATCAGACCGACGGCCGCCTCAAAAACGTTGCCCTTGTTGATGAAGTCCTTGAACTCCTGAATCATTGTTCTCTCCCTGTGTGTGAACCGCCGGGAGGCAGGCTAGCGCGAGCGAGCCAGTGGGTGAGAATGCTCAGCGGCGTTTCGAAAATTCGTTCGTGACCCCGGTCAATACCGGGCGATTGCTCCGGTGGCTTCGGCCCGGTCGAGGATCTCGAGGCCGAGCAGCGAGAACACGAAATAGAGGATCGCGCCCCCGAGCACCGCCCAGCCCCAGCTGTAGCCGAGCAGTCCGAGCACCAGCCCGGCGACGGCAAACACCGGAGCGGCGAGCCCGCTCACGCCAAAGCCGATCTTCACGAACGCAGCGATGACTTCGTTTCTCCGCAGCAGACCGAGCGAGGTGGCTGCGGTCGAGGAGACCGTGGCGAGTGCGGCAATCCAACCGAGGCTTCCCAACCACAGATTCACCGCTGCGAACCCGGCGGAGCCCGCCAGCATGAGCACGGCGAGCACGTTGAGGTCGCCGGCTGCGGCGGCCCGCCGTTCCTCATCGCTCAGTTCGTCAGCCATCCCGGCAAGCTATCGCCCCGACGCCGCGGGGTGAACGAGCGGCCACTTGCGGCTCCGCATGGGAGCGCCGACGGCGAAGGACTCGTCGGGATCGGGGAGGAGCGCCGGGTCTTGGAAGACGCCGCGTCGAAGCATCATGCGAGCATCGTCACCCATGTAGCGAAGTGACAGCGCCACCCGTCGATCCGTGGCGGAGCGGTTGCCTCCGGAGCTGTGCACGGTCCGAGTGTGGAACATGACGGCGTCACCTGCCTGGAAGTCGAAGTCCACCACCTCGCCGTGCCTCGGGTCCTCGTGGAACGGTGGCGCAGCATCGGCGCGGAACTGGTCGGCCACATCGACGGCGAGCGCAGCCCGCTCACCGACATCGTCGGGCGGCAGGTCGCCGTCGAATCCCCGAGGCCGGAAGAACATGGTGTCCCGGTGCGACCCGCGAACGAACTTCAGGCCCGACGAGTGCGCGGTGCACGCGCTGAACGTGACCCAGAACGACACGATCTGGTCGCCCTCGATCGGCCAGTACGGCTGATCCTGATGCCAGTAGTGCTCATCGATCGGCTGGTTCGGTTCGAACGCAAAGAGGTGGTCGAAGAAGAACCGGGCCTCGGACGAACCCATGGCCCTCGCCGCGTTCTCGCCCATCACCGCGTCGAGTGCCCAGGTTCGGAGTGCAGGTCGGTCGAGGGCGAAGCACCGGTCGGTCGCGAAGCGTTGAACCGATCCGTGCGGGCCGGGTTCGGCCAGTTGCGCGTCGAGTGCGCGCATCAGGGGAGCGAGCTCGGCCTGGTCCAACAGCCCCGGCAGCTTGACGAACCCGTCGGCTCGATAGCCGTCGATCTCCGCATCCGTGATCCGTCGCACCATCCCGCAAGTCTGGCAGCCCCCGCCGGCGACTGCGGCAAAAATACAGCGCCCGTCCTCGGGAGTGACGGCCAGGCG
>CALBVR010000245.1 GCA_937969565.1 uncultured Acidimicrobiales bacterium
CGAGACGACGAAGTGGACGCCGAACGACGTGAGGAGCAGCGTGAACTGGCTCGCCCCACGTACCCGGCTGAACGCCACGCGTTCGATCACCAACGACGTCGCCACCGACACGACGATGATCAGCGGCACGACGATCCACCAGGACCAGCCGCCGGAGGTGAGCGCCCACATGGCGGCGTAGCCGCTGACGGTGATCAACTCGCCGTGGGCGAAGTTGAGCAGGTGCATCACGCCGAAGATGACGGCCACACCGAGGGCGAGCAGGGCGTAGATGCTCCCTCGACCGAAGCCGTCGATGAGGTTCTGGAGTAGTTCGGTCATCGGGGACGTCGCTCAGTCATCGGGTCAGCCGCCCACGAACGTGTCGAAGAGGTCGGTTCTGGCCAACATGTCGTCGCCGGTCCCTTCAGCGACGACCTCACCGCTGCGGAGCACATAGGCCCGATCGGCGACGGCGAGCATGCGGGTCGCGTTCTGCTCGACGACGAGGATCGTGCGCCCGGCCGCCCGAAGGGATTCGATGAGGTCGAACACGACGTCGACGAGCACCGGGGCGAGGCCGAGCGACGGCTCGTCCATCCTGAGAAGGTCGGGCTTGGACATCAGCGCCCTGGCGATGGCGAGCTGTTGGGCCTCGCCGCCGGAGAGGAAGCCTGCGGCCGTCGTCCACTTGTCGCGCAGGACGGGAAACTGTTCGGCCATCTCCTCGAGCAGGTCGGCCCGCTCAGAGGCCTTCACCGTGACGCCACCGATCTTGAGATTCTCCTCGACGGTGAGGTCGACGAAGATCCTTCGGTGCTCGGGGACGAGGGCCAGTCCGGATCGCAACAGGTGCTCCGACGGCTTGCCGGTGATGTCGCTGCCCTTGAACTCGACCGTGCCGGAATCGGGAGCCAGGAGACCGGCGATCGATCCGAGCAGTGTCGTCTTGCCCGCTCCGTTGGGTCCGATGAGGCCGATGACCTCACCGGACCCGACGTGGAGCGATGCATCACGGAGCGCAGAGATCGCTCCGTACTTCGTGGTGAGCCCGGAAACGGTCAGTAATGGCGTCGCGTCGTTCGGCGGCGTCATGTCATCTGCTCCAGGCTCGCTCAGCGACGATCAGCCGGAGATGGTGGCGACGAGCACGTCTTCGCCATCGACGATCCGGTTGATCGGGACGTCCTTCGGCGGGATGCCGTTCGTACCGGCGTAGGTGATCGTTCCACTCAGGCCCTCGAATCCGGAGATCTCAGCGACAGCGGCGCCGATGTCTGCGGGCTCGGTGCAGCCACAGTCGAGGATGCCCTGGATGCCGAGGAACATCGAGTCGACGTAGAGCGCCATGAAGCCACGGCTCTCGAGCGCCTCGCCCTCGGCGGCCTCGTAGTCGGCCAGGAGCGTGTCGATGGCGTCACCGCTGGTGATGCTGGTGTGCGGCGTGTGGGCGATGCCCTCGTTGTCTCCACCGGCAGCCTCGGGATCGGCGATGCCCGTCGCGTCGAGTGCGTCGGTTCCGATGTAGGTGAGCCCGTCGAGCCCCTGAGCTTCCAGCTGGCCGCGCAGTGCGGTGACCTGGAAGGCGAGAGCGGCCGAGAAGACCACCTCGTTGTTCTCCGACAGACCGGCGATCTCGTTGACCTGGGCCGAGAAGTCGGTGTCGGCTGCCCACACGTAGGTCTGGACGCTGACGATCTCGCCGCCGAGTTCTTCGAACTTGGCGATGAAGGCGTCGGGGTTCACGCCGGTGTAGGGGATGCCTTCACCTTCGGTGAACACGATGGCCCGGGTGATGCCCTCGTCCCACGCCCACTGTGCTGCGGCTGCGGCCATGCCGAAGTCGTCGAAGGTGACGAGGAAGGAGTTGATGTCGGCGTCGGCCAAGGTCGGCTCGGTCGATGCGGCGACGAACAGCGGCACCTCGCCGTCGGTGGTCTGCAGGATCGGGAGGGCGAAGTCGGCGAAGGGCGGGCCGATGAGGAAGTGGGCACCCCAGTCGAGGAGCTCCTGGGCGGCCAAGGCAGCATCGTCGCCGACCTCGGCGACGCGAACCTCGACGGGCGAGCCGTTGATGCCGCCGTTGCAGTTGATCTTCTCGGCGACGTAGGGAACGAGCTGCGAGCCGGGGATGTCGACGAACCCGACCACGTCGGAGAAGTCCATGGCCATGCCGACTCGGATCGGGTCACCCGTTGGCGCCTCGGCGCAAGCGCTGAGGTCGGCGGCGAGAATCGCGTCGATGTCGACCGACGTTGCGCCATCGCTGGAATCGCCGCTGGAATCGCCACTGGACTCGCCAGCGTCGCCGCCATCGGCAGCACCGTCGTCGCCACCGTCGCTGCCACACGCTGCGGCGACGAGCGCCAATGCGAACAGCATTGCAATGAACCTACGTATGGTTCCTGGTCGGCTCGTGGTCATTTGTCCATCTCCCCGTTTGTGCTCTTGGTCACAGAAGTTAGTGTGCGGAACGTAGCATCGTTCGGTAGCGAACAATCAACAAACTCCATGACAATTCCCTCCACAAAATCCAGAGACATCGGAGCGGCTTCGACCGCGCTCGTCATCGCGCACGAAGCCGACGGTCCGGGGGCGCAAGTCGCCGTACGGCTGCAGCAGCGAGGCTTTGCGGTGACCACCCACGTCGTCACCGAGGCGATGGATCAACCAGCTGTGGCGAACACGTTCCCCGACTTCGAGAGCTACGACCTCGTCGTATTGATGGGTTCGATCCGCTCGCTGACCGACAAGGCGACCATCTCCCCGTGGATCGAGGAGGAGCTCGACCTGGTCCGCCAGGCGTATCAGAACGATCAGCCGGTGCTCGGGGTCTGCTTCGGTGGTCAGGTGATCGCCGACGCGTTGGGTGGCGCCGTCGAGGTCGCCCCCGTGACGGAGCTCGGTTGGTTCGAGATCGCCGATGGCCCCGAAGAGGCCAACCCAATCGGCGCGGGGCCGTGGATGGAGTGGCATCACGACCGCTTCACTCCCCCGCCAGGTGCGACGGTGCTCGCCGAAAACGAGACTGCCGTGCAGTTGTTCCGGATCGGCCGAATGGCCGGCACGCAGTTCCACCCCGAGATGGACGTCGCCCACATGGAGGGCTGGCTGTCCGTCGCCGAGAACGAGGGCGACTACCTCGCCGACAACGGCGTCACCGCAGACGAGTTGCGGGCCGGCGTCGCCCAACACGAGGCCCGAAACATCGAGCAGTGCCATGCCTTTGTCGATTGGTACCTCGACGAGGTGGCCTTTCCCGAGCTGAGCGAGCCGAGCCCCCAAGACCCCGATACGAACAACGCCGATACGAACAACGCCGACACGAACGACAGAGCAGGTTCATGACTCCCCCACTCATCGGACTCACCGGTCGACGCAAGACCGCCGACCAGATCGTCGGCACGCCCGAGGTGCTGCATCACCTCGAGGGCGACTGGTACTACGCCGACTACGCCCGGGGCGTACTCGCCGCCGGTGGCCTTCCCGTGCACCTCCCGCTCGACGCCGATCCCGCCGCCTACGCCGGTCGCCTCGATGGCGTCTTGCTCACCGGTGGAGCCGATCTCGCTCCGGCGATGTACGACGCGGCGCCGGAGACCGATGCGTTTCCTCCCGAGCCAGAGCGGGATCAATTCGAGGCCGATCTCTTTCGCGCCGCGTCCGACGCTCGACTTCCCGTGCTCGGCATCTGCCGGGGTCTTCAGATGGTGAACGTCGCCTGTGGCGGGTCGCTTCACCAGGACATCCCGGTGCACGCGGGGTTCGACGTCGCCCCCACCACGCTGCTGCATTCGGTCGACGTCGAGGCCGGCTCGACGCTGGCCGTGGATCACTCGATCGTGGCGGCCAACAA
>CALBVR010000246.1 GCA_937969565.1 uncultured Acidimicrobiales bacterium
CGCCGCGGGACTCAGGCCCGAGCACGGGTTCGAGGGCCACGCGGTCGCCGTCGGCCGTCGTGCCGACGACCTCGTGGCCGGGAACGAAGGGAAACGAGACGAGCGAATCGAAGTAGCCGGACGAGTGCCCGTCGATCGTGGAGAGGTCCGAGCCGCAGATGCCGGTGAGTCGGGGCGAGACCCGCAACCAGTCTTCGCCTGGAAGCTCTGGCGGGTCGATGTCGGTCAACTTGAGCGGGCCGATGCTGGCGCCGGCGCCCGGCATCATGCGAGACGCCACGGCGGCGGCGGCGTAGCGGGCTTCACGACGTTCGAACACGAGTGCTTTCACCGTGCAAGTCTGCCCCGGATCCCGCCAAACCCTCAATCCGAAGCGTGATTGGCGCGCCACCTTCCACTCACGTTGAGGACGCCGACGACCGATGGAAAGCAATGGATTTTGAGTGGGCCGTCCAGGTGCAGCAGCTGCAGAAGCGATTCGGGGACAAGGAAGCGGTCGCCGGTATCGATCTGGCCGTTCCGAAGGGGACCTTCTACGGGCTTCTCGGACCGAACGGTGCCGGCAAGTCGACGACGCTCGCCATGGTCACTGGTCTGTTGCGGCCCGACGCGGGAAGCGTGACCGTCGCCGGGATGGACGTGTGGGCGGACCCGGTCACGATCAAGTCGAAGATCGGCGTCGTGCCCGAAACGCTGTTGTTGTTCGAACGTCTGTCGGGTCGCGAGCTCCTCGAGTACGTCGGCCGACTCCGCCAGCTCCCGCCCGATGATGTCGCCGAACGAAGCGAGCAGCTGCTCGATGTGTTGGGCCTGACCGGGGAAGCGCACAAGCTCGTGGTCGACTTCAGTCAGGGCATGCGGAAGAAGATCAGTCTCGCTGCGGCCCTGCTGCACGCGCCGCAGGTGCTCTTCCTGGACGAACCGTTCGAGTCCGTCGATCCGATCTCGGTTCGACGGATCCGCTCGGTGCTCGATCAGTTGGTGCAGAGCGGAGCGACGATCATTTTCTCGAGCCACGTGATGGCGACGGTCGAGATGCTGTGCGACCACGTGACGATCATGAACCACGGTGTCGTCGTGAACTCCGGTTCGATGGAGCAGGTGCGCGACGGGGGCAGCCTCGAGGATGCGTTCGCACGCGCGGTTGGCGCCGAGAACCTGGACACCTCGGATCTGTCCTGGCTGCAGCAGGGGGAGCTCCGTGCCCACGCCTGAACTCGTTCGCATCGTCATGCGGATGAAGCTTCGGCTCGGCTTCCGCACATCGACGACGCAGGAGACGGTCTTCACCGGCCTGCTCCTGATGGTTGGCGTCGGCGGCGCTGTCGCCGGCCTCTTCGGCGTCTGGTCACAGTTCGGTGAACCCGACCGCGGCACGCGGGCCATGTTGGCGCTCGCCGCCGTCTCGCTCGGCTGGCTGTTCGTCACCATCGTCTTCGGCGGTGGCGAAGGCACGCTCGATCCTGCCCGGTTTGCTCCGTTCCCGATCACCGATCGCCAGCTGGTCGTCGCGCTCTTCGCCGCAGCGTTCCTGGGCGCTCCGGCGGCAGCAACCGCAGTGGTGACCGTGGCGACCGCCTCATACGCCAACTCGGTGACCGGCGCGGTCGTGATGGTGATCAGCGCAATGCTCGTGACGGTGACTGCGGTGCTGTCGGGACGGGTGGGCATCACGACGATGTCCGGAATGTTGCGTGGCCGGCGCACCCGCGAGATCGCCGGTGGCATCGCCGCCCTCTTCGGTGTTTCGATCGCGCTCGTTGCGACCCTCCTGGGCGAGTTCTCCGAGTACCTGACACCCGATCGACTGGCCACCGCCCGCAGCATCGTCCGTTTTCTCCCGTGGGCATGGGCCCCCGAGGCGGCCGGATTGGCGGAGGAGGGCAACGTTGCGCTCGCGCTGGCGTATCTCTTCGGAGCGGTGGCCTTCGCCGGCGGTCTCCTGTGGGTGTGGTGGCGGATGACGGCCCGTCTGTTCACCACCCGTGCGATCAGCGAGGAATCGAGTGTCGGCAACGGCCTGGTTCCCCGTTGGATGACGGTCTTTGGCCGCTCGCCGATCGTGGGTGTGTGGGCCCGTTCGCTCCGTCAGCTGCGGCGAGATCCGCGCGAGTTTCTCGAGGTCGCGGGCTTTCTCCCCATGATGGTGGTGTTCGCCATTCCGTCGTTCGACGCGATCCAGGCCGGCAACCAGCAGGTGGTGCTGTCGTCGGCGTCGCTCGGTGTCGCCATCGGCATCACCTCGCTGAACATGTTCGGCGCCGACGGACGATCGTTCGGCGTGGACGCCCTCGCCGTGGGCAACATCACCCCGGTGTTGATCGGGAAGGCGCTCGCGCGCATTTCGATCGGCGTACCGCTGATCGGCATGATGGCACTGGGCCTCGCCATCGCCACCCGTGGCTGGGCCTACATCGGGCCGAGCCTGCTCATCGGTCTCACGGGCCTGTTGTCGATGACGGCCGTCGGCATGTTCGTGTCCACACGGTTCCCGTTCCCGCTGCCCGAGAAGGCCATGTTGGGCGGCCAGGGCGCCGACGGGTGCGCGACAGGCATCATCCGGATGGTTGCGCTCGTGTCCGCCATGCTCATCTCGGTGCCTGGCGTGGCTGCGACGGCGTTGACGACCGTGTGGGTGTCACCGATGGCCGGCACGCTCGTCGGTCTCGGCAGCGTGCTGTACGGCGGTGGACTGTTCTGGTTCAGCGCCACCCGGTCCGGACGTTGGGCGACACACGAAATCCCCAGGATCTTTCAACAGCTGTCTGCCAAGGTTTGACCCTGGTCAGATGTCCAGTTGATCCGGTACCCTCGCAATCGAAACCGAAACCGGACCCATCGGCCGCAGCCGCCGTCGATGGCCTCGAGACAAGGTCAACAACATGAAGATTCTCTGCGCTGACGCGCTCGCCGACGAACTCCTCCAGCCGCTCCGCGATGCCGGACACGAGGTGTTCGTCGAACCCGACCTCAACGCAGACTCTCTGCCGGACCGCCTCGAGGGCGACACCGTCGAGGTGCTGGTCGTTCGGTCCACCAAGGTGACGGAGGCGGCCCTCGCCGCGAGCGGTTCCCTCGGTCTCGTCGTGCGCGCCGGCGCCGGCACCGACAACGTGGACAAGGTCGCCGCCTCAGCCCGCGGCATCTACGTGTCGAACGTTCCCGGCCAGAATGCGGTCGCCGTGGCCGAGCTCGCCATGGCCCTGCTGCTTGCGATCGACCGCCACATCGCCACCGGTATGGCCGACCTCCGTGCCGGGACGTGGAACAAGGGCGTCTATTCGAAGGCGGAAGGCATCCTCGGCAAGGAACTGGCCATCATCGGTCTCGGTGAGATCGGCTTTACCCTCGCCGAACGTGCCCGAGCCTTCGGCATGACCATCAGTGCGCTGCGCAAGCCCGGTCGAAGTGATGCGTCGCTCTCCCGGATCCGTTCTGCCGGCATTCGCCTCGTCGACTCGATGGATGAGCTCTTGGCCAACGCCGATGTCGTCAGCCTGCACGTGCCGAAGGCACCGGAGACGGTGGGCATGGTCGACGCAGACTTCCTGTCCAAGATGAAGGACGGCGCCGTGCTCCTCAACACGGCCCGCGGCGAGGTCGTGGACGAAGCTGCCCTTGTGGCCGCGATGGATGCCCGCGGCATTCGTGCCGGCCTCGATGTCTGGCCCGGTGAACCCTCGGCCAAGAGCGGTGAGTGGAGCTCCCCGCTTTCCACGCACCCGAACGTCGTTGGCTCGCATCACATCGGTGCTTCCACCTCGCAGGCGCAGGCCGCCGTGGCCGCCGGCACGGTTGGCGTGATCGACGCCTACCTCGCCGGTCGGGTGGTGAACTGCGTGAACCTCGTCGATGAGCCGATGGGGGCCGTGGTCCTCACCGTTCGTCATCTGGACAGAGTCGGCGTTCTGGCGAAGGTCTTCGCCACGCTTCGAGAGGCCGGGGCAAACGTTCAGCAGATGGAGAATCAGCTCTTCGTCGGCTCGGTCGCCGCTGTCGCGTCGATCAATCTGGATCACGAACCGGATGCGACGGTGCTCGAACGAATCGCAGGTGACGACGACATCCTCGCCGTTTCCGTCTCGCACAAGGCCGCCTGATGGTGAGCGTTCGTCCGTTCGTCGGGCAGCACATCCGTCCGGATTTCGTTCGGCGGGTGCCCGCGCCCGCCTTCGACTCGATGTCTGGGACGGAACGAACCGAGTATCTGGCCACCCACCCGGAGAGCTACACGCTCGTCACCCGCTCGCCTGGCGACGGCGGCCCGAACGATCATGCATCGACGCAGGAACTCATCGACATGGGTGGCGAAGCGCTCCAGCGCATCGTCGACTCGGGTGCGTTTCAGGAGGTCGACCGGCCGGCCATGTTCCTCTACCGGCTGGCGACCGACGACCATGCCCAGATCGGCATCGTCAGCCTCATCGCCGTTCAGGACTATCTGGACGGACGGGTGAAGCGCCACGAGCAGGTCAACGTCGGTCGGGCCGGCCACCTGTCGCAACACTTCGAACAGTTGGGTGCACAATCGAGCCCGATCGCGTTGGGCTACCGGGCGGATCCGGCGATCCGGTCGCTCCTCGACGATGTGCTCGCCCGCCTCGACCCCATCGTCGAGTTCACGTCCGGCGATGGTCTCAAGCAGGCCGTGTGGGTCATGGACGACGAGGCCGACACCGCCGCACTCTGTGCCGCGTTCGCGGACCACGAGCTCTACATCATGGACGGGCATCATCGAGCGGCTGCAGCCGGCCAGCTGCTGGAGCGTCGCGAGGATGCACAGTGGATGCTCGGTGTGCTGTTTGCCGATGACCGCGTGAACATCGAACCGTTCCATCGGCGGGCCACCATCGCCGCCGACGCCGATCTTGCGGCGACGCACAACGCCCTCGTGCAGACGCTCTCGTTGGTGGAGGACGCCAGCAGGGCGACCGAGCTGCCGGAATGGCCCGGCGGAATCGGTGTATGGATGGACGGCCGGTGGTGGAGCGGCACCTTGCCGGATCCGGTGACCGACTCGCCCCTCGATTCGATCGATCCGGTGCGGTTGCAGACGGGCGTGCTCGGACCGATTCTCGAGATCGACCCGTCGAACCCTGCAGGTCGCATCGACTATTTCCTCGATGAGAAGGACCGTGAGGTGCTGGCGGCTGCCACCGATGAGCGGGATGTCCTCTTCGTGCTTCGTCCGGTCACCCCGACGGAGGTCTTTGCCGTGGCCGACGCCGGGCTCGACATGCCGCCGAAGTCCACGTACGTCTTTCCGAAGCCCCGGTCGGGCGTGTTCCTCCGCCGCTTCTAGCGGCGATCCGAATCAGACGCCGTCGGTCTCGACAGCGATCTCGTCCCAACCCCGCACGGAGTTGATGGCGAAGATCCGATCGGCGCGTCGAAGATCGTCGATCGAGAGGGTTTCCTCGACCAATTGCCCCCGGTCGAGCAATTCTTCGCGCAGCGTGCCAGCCAGCAACCCGCTGCGGTGATCCGGAGTCACGAGCCGGCCATCGAGCTCCAGGACCAGGTTGGCGATGCAGGTTTCGGTGATCTCTCCGCGCTGGTTCCACAGGACGACATCGGGTGCGGCGGGAAAGCGTTCGAGTGCTTCCTCGTACCGGCCGCGTGTGGTCGTCTTGTGGACGAGGAATTCGTCGAACGGGTCCGTCGGGTGCGTGTCGAGGGGCAGCGATCGAACCTCGTCCGATGAGGACGGGAGGGCCTTCACCTGCAACTCCGGCACACCGTTCGCGTCGACGAGGAGCCGCAACATCACGGGCGTGTCCGACCGGACGGTGTTGAGCAGTTCCATGACGGCGTCCATATCGACTTCGATGCCGAAATGGTCGCCGGCACGAAGTAGCCGGTTGATGTGCCGCTGGCGCAGCGAGACGCCTCCGTCCGGCGTCCAGGCCATCGTTTCAAGCAACTCCAGTGGCTTGCCTGCTCGGGCGAGGACACGGGACTTGTGTTCGGTCTCCCGCCACTCGTCGTGGGCCTCGGAATCCCACACGATGCCGCCACCGACGCCGTAGGTTCCCTGGCCTTCGATCAGGTCGAGCCACACGCTTCGGATGACGACGTTGAACTCCCACCGTCCGTGCGGGTCCAGGGCAAAGATCGAGCCGCAGTATGCGCCGCGGGGCGACTGCTCGAGCCGTTCGATGATTTCGGTGGTCTGGTACTTCGGGGCGCCAGTGATTGAGGCGACCGGGTAGAGGGCGCACAGCGCCTCCACGAGGCTCGCGTCGGCCTCCGCCACCACGGTCGAGGTCATCGTGTGCACGGTGGGGTAGTGCTCGACGGTGAGGAGGTGGGGCACATGGACCGACCCGGGATCGGCGATGCGACCGAGGTCGTTGCGGACCATGTCCACAATCATCACGTTCTCGGCCCGATCCTTGACGCTGGCATGGAGCTCGTCGGCGATGCGGGCGTCAACCTCCGGGTTGTGATGTCGGGGGCGGGTGCCCTTCATCGGCTTGGAGGTGAACGTTCGGCCGACGCGCGTGAAGAACAGCTCGGGGGAGGCGCTGCAGAGTGCGTGGGTGCCGAAGTGGAGGAAGCCGTCGTATTCGGCCCGCTGTGCCCGAACCAGTGAGGCGAAGAGGCCTTCTGCGGACCCCCAGAACGTGGCGTGCCGGCGCACGGTGTGGTTGACCTGGTAGGTGACGCCGGAACGGATGAGCTCGCGAATCTCGGCGATGGCCGCCGAGTAGGTCTCCTCGTCCTGGTCCGCTCGCCATTCGGAGATCTCGAAGGGCCCGTCGAGCGGTCCGGACGAGGGGAGGGGAGCGTCGAACACGGCGAAGGCCAGGAGCGGCACGTCTTCATCGCGTTTGCTGCGGACGGCAGGGTCGAACGCGGGCCCGGCGTCGTAGCTCAAAAGGCCGACAACCCACTTCCCGTCCCGACTGTGGGCTTCGGCCCGTTCCAGCGCGGGAAGGACCTCATCCAGCTCGTTGACGGTGATGACGGTGGACGGGTCTTCGAAGCGATGCCAGTCGCGATCGGGGCCGAACCGCAACAGGGCGGTGTGCAGCCGGGCCGAGCCGGTGGCGCTGCTCATTGCCTCAGCCTAGGTCGTCGATCTGCCGGGAGACCGCTCGCCGGACTACTCTGGGACCGTGGTCTACGAAGCACCCGAATATCATCCGGCGTTCGAGGAGTACTGCGAGACGATCTTCGAACTGGCCGAGGACGGCCTCGAGGTGAAACAGGCGCGCATCGCTGACCGCCTCGAGGTTTCCCGACCGGCGGTGTCAGAGATGGTGCGAAAGATGGAGCGGGAAGGTCTCGTGACCTTCGCCGACACGGGCACGCTCGAACTCACTGACGACGGCGCGGCGCTTGCTCAGCAGGTCGTTCGCCGTCACCGTCTGGCCGAGCGCTTCCTCACCGACGTGCTCGAGCTGAGCTGGGCTGAAGCCCACCACGAGGCGGGCAAGTGGGAACACATCATCTCGCCAACGGTCGAAGCCGCACTCGTTCGTGTGATGGACAATCCGACCACGTGTCCGCATGGCAACCCGATTCCAGGCTCTGGCTACGAGGGGCCGACTGGCGCCCGAAGCCTGAGCTCCCTGGACACCGGTGAGCAGTTCATCGTGCAGCGCATCCCGGAGGAGTTGGAGTTCGAACCCGGGCTGCTCGAGTATCTCGAGGAAGCCGGGGTGACCCCCGGGCAGATCGGTGTGGTGACCGCCGCGTCACCCGATGGTACGGCCACGGTCGAGGTCGACGGAAAGCCGTTCGGCATCGGCCCGTTCGCGTGCGAACGGATCGTGGTCTCCGCGGCGTGATCGAGGCGGACTGTCCCGAGCGACCCGCCGTTGGGCCGCCCGAGATGTCCAGTCATCTTCGTCAGGCGCAGCTGATCGTGTTCAGCACGCCGTCGAGCCGGTAGCGGACCTCGTACGTGTTGCCGGCCGCTGCAGCCGCAGCGTCGGTCCAGGTGATGGTTCCCGGGTCGAGCGTTGCCGCCCAGCTGCCGTTGCGGCGAGCCTGGTAGCTCGCTGCGCCCACGTCGTTCCAGGTCACGAGGACGTCGTTGCCCTGGATGGTCGCCGTGCAGGCGAGCCTTGGGGGATCCACGGTCACCGTTCCACAGTCAGCCGTGTCGGAGA
>CALBVR010000247.1 GCA_937969565.1 uncultured Acidimicrobiales bacterium
CTTCGGCGGCTCCTACGCCCGCACCCAGTCCAATTTCCGGCTCATCGGCCGCGGCGCAAGTGGCGACCTGCTCTCCGCCTACTTCGGTGACGGCGACCAGATGCTCGACTTCCGTACGTTCCAGGAACACGCCGCCCCGGACACCACGAGCAAGCTGCTCTTCAAGGGCGCTGTCACCGGCGCCGCCCAGTCCGTCTACACCGGCCTCATCCGGGTGTCCGAAGATGCCCCGGGCACCAACGCCTTCCAGACGAACCGCAACCTCAAGCTCAGCGACGACGCCTGGGCGTACTCGGTGCCCAACCTGGAGATCGAACAGAACCAGGTGTCCTGCAGCCACGCTTCCACCGTCGGCGAAATCGACGAAGATCAGCGCTTTTACCTCGAGAGCAGGGGAGTGCCCACGACCATCGCCGAGCAGCTGCTCGTGTCCGGCTTCTTCGCCGAGGTCATCGGCCAGATGCCGGTCGACTCCGTGAAGGCGGAACTCCAGGCAACCATCGATGCAGCACTTGCCGCCGACCGCGCCGCTCGGGAGGTCGCCGCATGAGTGAGGCAATCAAGCTCTGCGACGTGACCTCCGTGGACGATGGCGACATCGCCTTGCACGAGATCAACGGTCGCGAAATCGCCGTCGCCCGCATCGGCGATGAATGGTTCGCCATCGACGACACCTGCAGCCACGCCAAGGTTTCGCTGTCCGATGGCATCGTCGAGGAAGACGACTGCACGGTCGAATGCCCCAAACACGGCGCGCTCTTCTCGCTGCGGACCGGCGAAGCACTCACCTTCCCCGCAATCCGCGCCGTCGCCGCACATGCCACCGAGGTGCGAGACACCGAAGTGTGGATCACCCTCTCGGAAGACACGGACTCATGAGCGAACTCATCATCACCGACCTCAAGGCCAACGTTGGCGAGAAGCAGATCCTGAAGGGTGTCAACCTCACCGTTCGCAGTGGTGAAGTCCACGCCGTCATGGGCCCCAACGGTTCCGGCAAGTCCACGCTCTCGCACGTGATCACCGGCAAGCCCGGCTACACGGTCACCGGCGGCAGCGTCACACTCGACGGTGTCGACCTTCTGTCCCTTCCCGCATGGAAGCGAGCACGAGCCGGACTCTTCCTCGCCATGCAATACCCAACCGAGGTACCGGGCGTATCGCTCGAGGCCCTCCTCACCGCCTCCGCCACCGAAGCCGGCCGCGACGCCGGCGCCGTGAAGGCCGCCATCGCCGCCGAAGCAGAGCGCATCGGCCTCGCTGAAGCCCTGATCCACCGTCCGCTCAACGGCGACCTGTCCGGTGGCGAGAAGAAGCGCAACGAGACCGTGCAGCTCGGTGTGCTCGAACCGAAGATCGCCATCCTCGACGAGATCGACTCGGGCCTCGATGTCGATGCCATGCGGGCGGTCACCCGCCGAATCGAAGAAGAGACCAACAACGCCGACGCACCGCTCGGCGTGCTCGCCATCACGCACTACAAGCGTCTCTTCGAAGAGCTCGAACCCGATCACGTGCACGTGTTCGCCCAGGGGATCATCCAAACATCCGGCGGTGCCGAACTGGCCGAAGAGCTCGAAAAGACCGGCTACGCCGAATGGGTCAGCAACGACGAACCCGAAGAAGACGACCTCGGCACCTTCGACCCCTTCAGCGACACCACCTTCGCCGACCGCCTCAACCTCCACGAGGGCTAGAAGCCGTTCGCTTCGCTCACTACATGCCTTCCGGCCCTGAGGGGCCGAAACGCAGACGTTCCTCGGCCAGGGGCCTCGTCACTACTGGCCTTTCTCCGCTTCGCTCCGAAACGCCGGCGTTGACCGCACGCGGCTGGGTGATTCATGTTCAGGTGCCTGGCGCCTTGGTGGCCCGTTCGCGACCTGGTTCGCTGATTTTCAACGATCTGCCCTTCAGGTGCCTGGCACCTAACGGGGGCTTAGGTGCCAGGCACCTATTCCGAGCTGAGTTCCACTTCTGACTCGTCGGCGAGGGGAGTTCTGCCCGGGGTGTGAAGCTCGCGGCCGATGCAGACGGCCGAGGTTTCTCCCGACACCACGAACAAGCCATGCGGAGTGAGCAGAGGTGCCTGTTCGACACCGTCGGGCTGCGTCACGCCCCACGAGCGGTTCGGTGAGACGATCAGGGCAGCGAATCCACGCTCGCCGACCAGCGTGTCCGTCGTACGGTGCACGGTCACAAACGACCCGACCTCGATCGAAGCGCCGTCGATCGCCTCCACGGAACTCGTCTCCCACACGACGCTGCCATCCGCAGTGTCGATGAGTCGGATGCGGCTCACACCGGCGATCGCCGGATGCGGATCCACCACAACGGCGCGCCCATCGGCCACGCCAACAACGGAGTGCGACGCCGGGGCAGACACCGGCATCGACCACTGTGGCTCGCCGGACGCAACGTCGATCGCGAACAGATCCCACGCCTCGCTGCCGCGAAATTCGGGAGCGGCGGTCGAAGTGACGATCTGGTCAGCGCCAGTCCAGAAGATCTCGTCGACCTCGTCCAACTGCCACCGCTCGGCGCCGGTCGCAGCGTCGATGGCAAGAACGCCTCCGGCCGGGGACTCCGCCGGCGCCAACTCCACCAACACCGCCGATGGAGAAACCCAGACCTCACCAGCGCCCAGGCGATTCACCCGATCGTCCCAAATGAGCGCCTCTGCTTCCACGTCGACCGCGGCGATTCGGCTCCCCGACGCAATCACGACCAGCCCATTTGCCGCCGCGAGCCCGTCAGGTCGTTCGATCGGGAACTGCCACTGCCGTCGGCCGGACGTGAGATCGACGCCATTCACACCGACGGAATTCAGTACGTAGGCCACATCGTCTTCGATGACGACATCGGTGAAGTCGAACTCGGTGCCGATCACCCAGTTGTCGGACCCGTCTGCCGGGTCAAGCGAACGAATGGCGGAACGCGTCACAACGACAAGCCCATCCCCAGCCCGTTCCATCTGTTCCGGCAGCTCGTCCAAGAAACGCTGCCACATCGGAGCCCGATCCTCGAGGTCGATCGCTCCCACGCCGGGGCTCTGTTCCCGATCCCAGGCGAAGCTCAAGAACGCGGCGTTTCCGTTCAGCACGGCGAGCCCGCCAGGCCGCGGAACCGAGAAACTCCAGAGCTCCTCACCATTGGCGGCATCGAAGAGCGCAACCTGAGCGTCGTCGCCGGCAACACAGGGCCCGCTGGGTAGCTCGGCCCGCACAAAACTGGCGTCGGCCAAGCTGTCCGGGAACTGCACAGGCGCGACCGACGTCGACGTGGTCGTCGTGGCAGCACGAACAGCCTGCGGGTTGTCTTCTGGGTCGGTCGCAGCGCAGGCGGCGACGAGCAGGGCGAACGTCGCCCCCAACGCTGCCACACGGCAACGTTTGCCCATCCGACCAGTCTACGATGCACGCATGCCAAAGGCGTTGATCACAGGAATCACCGGACAGGACGGGTCGTATCTGGCCGAATTCCTCCTCGAGAAGGGCTACGACGTCGTTGGCATGCTGCGGCGAAGCAGCACCGTGAACTTCGAGCGGATCGACCACATTCAAGACGACATCGCTCTCGCCCCCGGCGACCTTCTCGACGGAGCATCCATGTTTCAGGTGCTGCGAGAACACGAGCCCGATGAGGTGTACAACCTCGCGGCCCAGAGCTTTGTCCAGACCTCGTTCGGCCAGCCCGTACTCACCGGCGAAACCACCGCTCTCGGCGTCACCCGTATGCTCGACGCCATTCGCATGGTCGACCCCGGAATTCGGTTCTACCAGGCGTCGTCAAGCGAGATGTTCGGCAAGGTGCGCGAGGTCCCTCAGCACGAAGACACGCCGTTCCATCCGCGCAGCCCCTACGGCGTGGCCAAGGTCTACGGGCACTGGATCACCCTCAACTACCGCGAGAGTTACGACATGCACGCCTCGTCGGGCATCCTCTTCAACCACGAGAGCCCCCGACGTGGTCTCGAGTTCGTCACCCGCAAGATCACCGACGGGGTCGCCCGCATCAAGAACGGGCTCGCGACGGAGCTCCGGCTCGGAAACCTCGACGCCCAGCGAGATTGGGGTTACGCCGGCGACTACGTCGAAGCAATGTGGATGATGCTCCAGCAAGACGTCGCCGACGACTACGTCGTCTGTAGCGCCGAAACGCACTCAGTTCGGGAATTCTGCGCGGTTGCCTTCGACCACGTTGGCCTCAACTGGGAAGAACACGTGGTGGTCGACCCCAAGTTCTATCGGCCGGCCGAGGTCGATCTCCTCATCGGCGACCACAGCAAGGCCACACAGGTTCTCGGGTGGGAACCGAAGACGAGCTTCGAGGACCTCGTGACCATGATGGTCGATGCCGACATGGAGCGCCTCGGCTGAGACGCTT
>CALBVR010000248.1 GCA_937969565.1 uncultured Acidimicrobiales bacterium
CTGGTCGGGATGAGAGGATTTGAACCTCCGACCTTCGGTCCCCCAGACCGACGCGCTAACCAAGCTGCGCCACATCCCGTGAGGCACACACTGTAGTGGCTTCGGCCCCCGCCCCCAACCGCGGGAAGGTCGCCGGAGGACACTCCGTTGTGGCACACTCCACGGACACGAGGGGGACCGATGCCGGACACGACCGATCTGCTCGCCGTACTCGGCGAGAGCGACATCTTCGGAGGCCTTCCGCGCCGCCAACTGAAGACGATCGCCCGCTATTCGCGGGCGATGACGGTGCCGGCTTCGTCGCATCTGGTGGTCGAGGGCGAGCCCGGCAGCGACTTCTGTATCGTCGTCACCGGATCGTGTCGGGTGGAGCGTCGGGGCGAGCTGCTCCGCACGCTCGGTCCCGGCGATTCGTTCGGCGAGATCTCCTTGATCGACGGCGAGCCGCGGACGGCGACGGTCATCACCAGCGAGGAGACCAACCTCGTCGTGCTGTCGCAACCCGACTTCGATCACGCCCTGAAGGTGGCTCCGGATCTCGGTCGGGCGCTGCTCGCCCAGCTGTGTGCCCAGATTCGCCGTCTCGACAAGGACGCGGACTGACATGGCCGCCGACGACGAGGTGGAGTTTCGGCAGGTCGCCGGTCAGGAGCTGCGAATCTCGAGCCCGGAGAAGCCCTACTTCCCCAAGGTGGGCCTGACGAAGTCCGACGTGGTCGACTACTTCATCGAGGTTGCCGACGCGCTGCTGAACACGATGGGCAACCGCCCGGTGCTCCTCCAGCGGTTTCCGAACGGCGTCTCGGGCAAGAACTTCTTCCAGAAGCGCATCCCGGATTCCGCTCCAGACTGGCTGCAGACCACCACCGTCGAAACCGTCAACGGGACACCGAGCCGGGCGATCGTGATGGCCGATGCCGCCCACCTGGTGTGGGCCGCGAATCAGGGTGCGTTCACGCTCCACCCATGGCCGTTCCGGGTGCCCGGGGAGGACGTGGACGAACTGCGAATCGACCTCGACCCGACGCCGGGCATCACGTTCGACGATGTGCGGGAGGCGGCGGCGCTCACTCGGGACGAGCTCGCCCGCGCCGGCATCACCGGATTCGTGAAGACCAGCGGGAGCAAGGGCCTGCACCTCTACGTTCCGCTGCCGGGCGGATGGAACTCCTACGACGTACGCGGGGCGGCGGTCACGCTTGCCCGACGTCTCGCGGCCCGACACCCAACGCTGCTCACGGATGCCTGGTGGAAGGAAGAACGAGGGCAACGGGTCTTCGTCGACTTCAACCAGAACGCCCCCCACAAGACGGTCTTCGGGGCGTGGTCGATCCGTGCCCGTGTCGGGGCGCAGGTCAGCACACCGATTCGCTGGGACGAGCTCGAAACGGTGGTGCCGGACGAGTTGACGGCATTGACGGTCCCCGGCCGCCTGGCCGAAGCTGGGGATCCGTGGGCCGACATGTACGAGCAGCCGCAGTCGATCGACGAGCTGGTCGACGAGTTCCGTGCCGGTCTCGAGCCGATGGGCGATGCGCCGTGGCCTCCCGTCTATCCGAAGCAACCGTTCGAGCCGCCTCGGGTTTCCCCGAGTCGGGCGAAGAAGGATCCCGACGACGCTGCCGTCGGCGACTGACCCTGGCTCAAGCCACCCGCGTGGGCTCCGGGCCGACGTAGCGGGCGGATGGGCGCATGATCTTGTTGTCGGCAGCCTGCTCGAGGATGTGGGCCGACCAGCCGACCACTCGGCTGGTCGTGAAGGCCGGGGTGAACATCTCCTGCGGGAGGCCCGCCAGCGTGAGCGCAACGGCCGCGTAGAACTCCACGTTGGTGACGATCACCGCGTCCGGTTTGGTCTCTTTGAGGAACTGGAGCATCTCCGCCTCGACCGCGCAGGCCTGTTCGACGAGCGGTCCGCCAAGTCCGATGGCGGTCTCCCGCAGCAGCAACGACCGGGGATCGTCGGCCCGGTAGACGGCGTGGCCGAAGCCCATCAGTTTGCGGCCGGCCGCAAGCTCACGCTGCGCCCAGGACCGGGTGTTCGAGGGGCTACCGATGGCGTCCAACATGTCGAGCACCCGGCTCGGAGCGCCGCCGTGGAGTGGTCCGGACAAGGCGCCGATGGCTCCGACGAGGGCGCTGCCCACACCCGCACCGGTGCTCGTGATGACCCGACTCGTGAACGTCGAAGCGTTGAATCCGTGGTCGAGTGTGAGCAGCAGATACGTCTCCACCGCCCGTGCTGCCCTCGGCGACGGCGTGGCGCCGGTCGTCATTCGGATGAAGTCGGCCACGTGACCGAGGGCCGGGTCCGACGGCAGCGGCGCTTCTCCCGAGTCGAGCCGATGGAGGGCGGCGAGCACCGAAGGGACGGCGCCGATGGCACCGTGGAGTCGATCGCGGCGGCTGGCGTCGTCGAGGTCGATACTGGGCGTGTCATCCACGAGCAGCGCCAGCGTGGCTCGGAGCACGGACATTCGGCTTGCCCCCGTGCGCTGTGCTCGGGCGTGGAGGTCGGTGACCAGTTCGAGGTCGATCGAGCGTGCGTCGGCGAGCGCGATACGAACCCGAGACTCGGCTGCGGCATCGGGGAGCTGGCCGTCGAGCAGGAGGGCGGTCGCCGCCTCGAACGTGTGGTGTCGGGCCACGGTGACTGCATCCTGGTCCCGATAGTGGAACCATCCTTCCGTGCCACGAACCGATCCGACGGTCGTGCTGGCGACGACGAGGCCCTTCAGGCCGGGTGGGGCGATGCTGCCTGCCGCTACGGGGGTGGGGTCGAACGAGTGGTCATGCATGTGTCCACCGAACCCGATTCGGGGTACATTGACAATGTTGATCACGTCAACATTGACGCTGGCAACCCCCGCTGATCGGGTTGCCCAGGAGGCTTCCGTGACCGAACCACCCGCCGGACTCACCGCCGCCGAGGTCGCCGCCCGTCTCGGCGTGCAACGCCAGACCGTGTACGCCTACGTGAGCCGAGGGCTCCTGCCCCGCACGGTGGCCGAGGACGGCCGTACGAGCCGATTCGATCCGGCCGACGTCGAGCGGCTCCGGAAGGGGGCGCGGGCCGACACCGAGGGCGAGCTGCACACACTGATCACCACCCGGATCACGCGGGTGAGCGATGACGGTTTGCTTGTCCGTGGTCACGACCTCGTCGATCTCGTGAACGCCCGGATGCCGTTCACCGAGGTCGCCGACCTCCTCTGGCTCGCAGGTGAGGACGAAGCGTGGCCAACGCCGGCACCGCTGGACGCCGTCGAGCAGCGCCCGGCGACGATCGACGACCTGCGAATCCGGACCGCCATGGTCTCCCAACAGGATCCGCTGCGGCATGACCTTTCGCCGCACGCGGTTCGGGCCGCCGGGCGCACATTGCTCACCGAGGTCGTGCACGGACTGCCGGGACACGCCACCCACATCGACGGGTCCTTGGCAGACGTGCTTTGGTGTCGGCTCGTCGGCGAAGCCGGCACGCCCCGCCAGCGGCGAGCACTGGAGACGGCGATGACGCTGCTCATCGATCACGGTCTGGCCGGTTCAACCTTTGCCGCTCGAATCGCGGCGTCGGTTCGCGCCGACCCGTACTCGGTGGTGAGCGCCGGACTCGGCGTGCTCGGCGGAACGCTGCACGGCGCCGCGTCCCACGCGGTGCACCAGCTCTTCGTCGAGGTCGACGGCTCCGGGCAGCCGGCCCAGGCGATCGGCGAGGCGCGCCGCCGAACCGGGGTCATCCCCGGGTTCGGTCATGCCGTGTACCGGCGCCAGGACCCCCGCTATCGATCCCTCATGGCCAGCGTGCTCGACGCATGGGCAGATGACCCCCGTCTGCGTCACGTCCATCGGGTGCGCGACGTGGTCAACGAACGTTCCGACGCCGTTCCGAACATCGATCTGGCACTCGGCGCCCTCACCTGGCTGTCCGGGATGCACCCGGATGCGGGCGAAGTCATCTTCGCTGTCGCCAGAACCGCCGGATGGCTGGCCCACGCCATGGAGGAGTACGACGAACCACCGGTGCGTTTTCGCCCTCGGGCCCGCTGGATGGGGTCGACGACGAACGTCAGTCGGTGACGGCCGGATCCGAGCCGAGCTGCAGCGCCGGGAGCAGCGGCGTCTGGGCATCGAGCCCCGCAAGCGCGATCGCCTGATCGGTGAGGAACTCGGTTCGGCCCACGGCCAGCGCACCGTTGTCCGGAGCGTCGAGTGCCGGGTCGACACAGCCGTCGAAACCACCCGTGCCTGAGCTCGAGGAATCGGTGAAGCGGCGGCCGAGCTCGGTGCCAGCGTCCTCCGTCCACCACCAGCGAAGAAGCCCATCGACAATCGCTTCAGCTTCGAGCTCGACCATGCCCTGCTGCTGCATGAGCAGGGCCTCGGGCACGTTGCTGAGGTAGAGGAACTCCGTGATGATCGAGGTGATCTCGGGGGAGAAGCGGTGGATGCCGTAGAGGTCCATCCCGTCGTCGCGCAAACGCACCGACGCACCTTCGCTCACGGTGGAGACCCAATCGACGTCGAAATCGTCAAGCGCATCCACCATCTCCTCGTACATGATCGCGGCCAGACGCTGCGACTGAGGATGGCCGTTGCCGTAGAAGACCTCGGTACCGGGGCGACTCGAACGTCGGAGTGCGCCGCCGTTGTGATGGAGCGACAAGAACACATCGGGAGCGAGTGCGTTGGCGATCTCTGCCCGCATGGCAATCGGCACGCGGTAGTCGGCGGTACGGGTCAGCTCGGCGGTGATCCCGAGCTCCCGCAGCTTCTCGACGACGATCTCCGCCACATCGAGGTTCAGATTCTTCTCGAGGATGCCGCGCCCGGCGGCGCCGGACTCCGAACCGCCATGCCCGGGATCGATCACGACCCGTGCTCGCTCGATGAACGTGCCGGTCTCGACGACGGCATCAGCGCCACACGGGGTGCTGATCTGCCAGTTCCCGGGGCCACCACCATTGACGGGAACGATGACGCCGCTCGTCGTGCGGAGGATGCCGGTGGCCGCACGACGTGCCTTGGCCGTGACGGTGTTCGGTGGGGCGGTCGTGGCGGTCAGGCAGTCCACCGTTCGGCCGCCGAGGCGAGGTTCCACGAGCCGGAGGCAAACCTCGTGCAGGCCCTCGGAGAGGACGAGGGTTTCGGAGAACCCGACCGCTTCCCCGAAGCCGTCGGGACGGGCCGTGGCGCCGCTCGCCACCGTGATGCCGTCGACGACGACCTCGTAGCTGATCGGGCTGGCACTGTCGGGGTCGCGGGCGAGACCAGCGAGCGAAACGCCGCCATCGACAGCGGTGACCGTCGTGACGGAGCCGCGTGCGGCACCAAGCCACGGTCCGATGGCAGGAGCAACCTGGGCCGGCCCGTCCTCGATCTGGGCGGCTGCGGCAGGTCCCAGGACGACGACGACCGCCATCAGGAACAGGGTGAGGCCACGGATCCGCATCGCCAGCAGTGTAGAGGTCGCCATACCGGTTGAATCGGCACGTCCGGCCATCCGCTGAGGGCTGGGCCAGCGACTCCCCGGCGGCGCTCCGCCCCGCCGGGGTGGGAAGTGGCTACGGTGATCGAGCCGTCCAAAGCGGAGTGAACGTGAGTCCGGATTCGAATCAAACCTCACACTTTCCCGTGCCGTCCTTCCTCGGGATCGGTGCGCAAAAGGCGGGCACCACCTGGCTGTGGGAGAACATTCGGATTCATCCGGATCTGTTCGTGCCCCGCCGCAAGGAACTGCACTACCTGGATCTCCATTGGGATCGGGGACACGACTGGTACTTCCAACACTTCCGCCCTCGACGGGTCCGGCGTCGTCGGCCGGGTGAGATCACTCCGGCGTACCTCGTCGTTCCCGAGGACCGCATCGAGGGGATGCACGCACTCAACCCGGACATGCAATTGATCCTGATGATCCGCAATCCGATCGAACGGGCGTGGTCGGCGGCCAAGTACTTCGCTCGCAACCAGATGGACGCCGACGTTGCCGAGCTGGCGATCGAGGATTTCGAAGCGATTGCGACGACGCCGCTGATGTTGCAACGCGGGGACTATCTCGAGGGCCTCCGCCGTTGGGGCAGCGTCTTTCCCGACGAACAGATGCTCGTCATCTTCCACGACGAGGTCGTCGAGGATCCGGTCGGAACCATCGGACGTGTCTTCGACCACCTCGAGGTGGACACCCCGTCGAAGCTCAACGGCTACCCGCTCCGAACCGTGTTCAATGCCGGGCCAACCCGCGGTATGACCGATGCACATCGAGCGATCCTGGCGCCCCTCTTCGAAACACAGGTCGAAGGACTCCGCACACGATTCGCCGACCGGCAGATCTCCTGGCTCGCGGACGCCTGAACCAGTTCTCCCACACCCCGGGGGTAGGGTTGGCGCGTGGTGCGATGGCCATGGAAACGAGCGGCGGACGATCCACCCGCGTTCCCGACGACGGCCGCCCCCGGTGAGCCCGAGCGATTCGTCGACTCCGGACGCGAGTACTTCGCATCCGCGTGGGCCGAACGCGACGACGACGCGGGAATCGAAGCGTTCGCCGTGCAGACCGAGGAAGAACGGCGCACCGAGGAAGAACTCACCCGACAGCTGTCCCGGCGGCCACGTGGACCGGTTCTGCTCCTGATCGCGGTCGCGGTCGCCGGCGGAGTGGCCGCATTCGGGGTGACACAGGGCTGGTTCGATTCGGCGGAGGACGGCGAGGACGCCGTGGGGGTGGTCTTCGAGGCGGCCATCGCCGCGCCGCAGGATCCTCGCTCCTACACCGGAGGGCCGTTTCCGGCACGCGTGAACCTGCTGGCTCCGCTCGAACGAGGTCTCCTGACCTCACCCGCCGGCCCCGAACTCCTCTCCGAAATCCCACCGGACCTCCCGGCCGACGTTCGATTCACGCCGATTCTGTGGGGAAACCGCTTGCAGGTGCTGGTGTCCGGGCCGGCCGACATGGTGACCGATGGATGTCTCATCGTTTCTCTGGTTGCCGACGACCTTCGCGCCCTGGACGTCGCCTCCCGCGGCGACTCGTGCGAACCGATCCACACCATCACGGGCGATCGTTCGAGTTGCAGCGCCGAAGGGGTGGAACTGATCGAAGTCTGGCCTCCGATTGCGCGCACGGACCTGCTCGTGGAACCCGAGGCGGTGGAGCGGATCCGCGTGCGAATCGCCAGACCAGGACCCGGAGAAGGGGAGTGGCGATCGGTCCGGGGTGAACTGGACCTGCGCGGCGTTGATCTTCTGGCCCTTCCGGTCGTCGGTGGTGAGCCCGGCAGCGAGTTGCAGGCCACCATCGAGGGGATGACCCGCTCGTGCACGCTTCTCGACCGGTCCGGTATCGAGATCCGGGTCCTGTGAGAGAGTCGGCGGCCACGACCGGCTAGAGTCCGCGGTGCAATGTGTGGACGATTCGCGTCAACGACGCCGCCGGACAAGCTCGCCGCCTACTTCGGCGCGGAAGCGCCGGCTGAACCCGACGAGGAGACCTCGCCGGACTACAACGTCGCGCCCACCCGCGACGTTCCGGTCGTTCGGGTTCGCGACCAGGCCCGGCACCTGGACCACCTCCGCTGGGGCCTCGTTCCGCGCTGGGCCAAAGACCTTCGGATCGGTTCGAAGATGATCAATGCCCGCAGCGAGACCGTCGCCACCAAGAACTCGTTCCGCTCGGCGTTCGCAAAACGGCGGTGCATCGTTTCGGCCGACGGGTTCTACGAGTGGAAGCGCAACGACGACGGCTCGAAGCAACCGATGTACATCCACCGGGCCGACGGCGATCCACTGGCGCTCGCCGGCCTCTGGGAACGATGGAGGGACGCCGAGGACCTCCGAGAATTCCACACCTTCACGATCCTGACCTGTGGACCGAACGCAACGATGGAACCGATCCACAACCGCATGCCGGTCATGCTGGCGCCCTCCGATTGGGAGGAGTGGCTCCAGCCGGAGAATCAGGACACAGACCACCTCCAGCGCCTGCTCGTGCCTGCGCCCGAGGGGCTCCTCGCCACGCGCCCGGTGTCCACCGACGTCAACAGCGTCCGGAACAACAATCCGACGTTGATCGACTCGATCGCATGACGACCACGGCACCCGACTCGACATCGCTCCGCGAGTCGTTGGGGTGGGACTCCGATCTGCGCCGCTCGCTTCGCCACCGATTCCTGCGGTGGCAGGCAAAGCTCGAAGGATCCGGCCCGGACCGATTCCTGCCGTGGGGCATCGCCGTGGTGCTGCTCGCCCTGTTCAGCGCGCTGGCGCTCGCCCGCTATCGGTCCCTCGATCTGGGCGAGCCGTTCGCGGCATGGCTGCAGGGCGTCTGGTTGCTCGGCCAGGGGGAGTCTCCCAACGTCACCGTCACCGGTCGAAGTCTGTTCGAGGGACAGTTCTCCGTCATCATGTGGCCGATCGCCCAAATGGCTCGGGTGGTTCCGGCGGCGCCGCTCCTCCTCACCCTGCAGGCGGCTGCGCTCGCACTCGGCGTCGTTCCGCTGTGGCGAATCGCCCGAAGTGTGCTCGAGCTCGGGGTCGAGACGGCGCTGGTTCTTGCCGTCGCCTACGGCTTCCAACCGGAGCTGCACAACCTCAACCTCAGCGAGTTCCACCCTGAGGCCCTCGCCGTTCCCGCCTTCCTGTACGCCTACCTCTTCAGCCAACGAGAGCAGTGGTGGAGGTACGCGTTGGTCGTGGCAATGGCGCTCGCCACGAGGTCGGACCTCGGGCTCGTGGTCATCGGTCTCGGCGCCCTGCTCGCCATCGAGGGACGGACGCGTGCCGGGCGAATCACGGCAGCCGCCGGCGCGCTGTGGGCCATCGTTGCGCTCCTGGTCTTCCAGGCAGACCTCGCCGGCGGCGAGTTCGTGTACTCCGAGGCCTTCGCCCGCTACGGCGACGGTCCCGTCTCGATCCTGTGGGGCATGCTCACCAATCCGATCGACGTCATCACCGACTTCGTCAGCGAGGAGAACTTCTCTCAGCTGCTCTTCCTCTTCGCCCCGTGGCTCTTCCTGCCGCTCCTCAAATTGCGGTTCCAGCTTCCGCTGATCCTGTTCGGCGCATTCAGTTTCATCGCCGCCATTCCGCCGGGGGAGTTCGGCAACCCGCAGCAGGAAGTCGCCGCATTGGCGTTCCTCCCGATCGCCACCGCCTACGCCTTCCGCACGGTTGGGCGAAGGAGCGTGCGTCGCGTCTTCGTCAACGGGCGACTTCTGGGCGGCGTGCTGTTCGCCACGCTCGCGTTCCATCTCTTCGCGGCCGGCTCCTCGCTCTACAGCGAGCCCTGGCTCTGGGGCACACGCGACACGCTCGAGCTCGACGGAATCCTCGCGATCGAGACCGTCGAGCCGGGGGAGTCGGTGACCGCCGTCGACTGGGCGCTGCCGCTGCTCGCGGAACGCCGAGATCTCATCGGCTTCCCGATGGACGTCGACTTCCATCGGCCCAACGACCCGACGTTCCGGCGTTGTCGTGACGGTCAGGCCAGCTGCGACACGTTCGAAGCCGTCCAGGTCATCATCGTCGACGAGGCTGATCCGCGTTGGACCGCGCTCGCCCGTGGCACGTTCGACCAGATCGTGGGAGCCCTCGACTACGAGGTCACCCACCGCTTCGGGTCGATCTCCGTCTACCGGTTCGACACCTCGGAGTGACCGTTTTCCTGGAGCGCCGTCCGTAGCTGCTCGAGTGCGTCGTCCAATTCGCCCTGGTCGGGATTCGCATTGGCATTGGCAAAGTCGAGTTGCGCCATGGTCTCGAGCGGCACGACGTGCAGGTGGGTGTGCGGCACTTCGAAGCCAGCGATCATCAGGCCGATCCGGTCCGGTCGGTAAACCTTCTTCTGGGCCCGTCCCAGGGCGTGGGCGACAGTCGTGAGGTGTGCGGCCTCCGCTGCAGCAAGATCGGTCCATTGGTCCGTCTCCTGCCGGGGCACGACGAGAGCGTGGCCCGGGGCGAGGGGGCGGACGTCCAGGAAGGCGACGCAATGTTCGTCTTCCCACAGCATCCGACTGGGAATTTCGCCGTCGATGATCCGAGTGAAGATGGTTGGCATCTCCCGACTCTACGTCACCGGTGGCCGAAGGCGGATACGCTCTCGGCATGTCCGACACCGAAGCCGAAACACGGGCGCCATGGCGTCCGTGGACCTGGCCGAATGCCTTCTCGTTCGGACGATTGCTGTGCATCCCCGTCTTCGTCTGGCTGCTCTTCTCGCAGGACGACCGGTTTGGTGCAGCCCTGCTGCTGGCGGTGCTCGGAGCGACCGACTGGGTGGACGGCTGGCTCGCCCGCCGCTTCGACCAGGTCTCGGAACTGGGCAAGGTCCTCGACCCGACCGCCGACCGGTTGATGATGTTGACTGCGGTCATCAGCACGTGGATCGACGGGTCGGTTCCCGTGTGGTTCGCCGCGCTCACGCTGTTGCGCGAAGGCTTGGTCTCGCTGGCGGCGATCGGCCTCGGGCTGCTCGGCGCGCCCCGATTCGACGTGACCTGGTGGGGCAAGACGGGAACGTTCTTCCTCATGTTCGCCTACCCGTTCCTGCTCGGTGGCGCAGCGGACATCGCCGGCGCGGACGTTCTCCGAGCGTTGGGCTGGCTCTGCGGTATCCCCGGTCTCGCCATCTCCTGGTACGCCGCGGCGGGATATGTGCCGATGGCACGACGCGCCCTTGGCGAACGGTCGTGACTGCGGGCTAACGTGCGGGCATGAACATTCCAGAAGACCTCCGCTACACGAGCGACCACGAATGGATTCGTGTCGAGGAGGCCGGCCTCCGTATCGGCATCACGGACTACGCACAGGATGCACTGGGCGACGTGGTCTTCGTGGAGCTGCCCGCTGTTGGCTCGACGGTTGAGATCGGCGGTTCGATGGGCGAGGTCGAATCGACCAAGTCCGTGTCCGACATCTTCGCCCCGGTTTCGGGCACGGTGCTCGAGGTGAACGAGTCGCTCGACGCGACGCCGGGCAAGCTGAACGAGGATCCGTACGGTGAGGGTTGGCTGTGCGTCATCGAAGCGAGCGACGCCGCCCAGGTCGAGGCGCTGCTTGATGCAGCGGCCTACGAATCGCTCACCGGAGACTGAGTGTGGACGTGATCTGCTCCGCATGCGGGCATCGGAACGACCCGGGAGCGAACTTCTGCTCTTCGTGCGGTGAACGCGTCGCCGGCGGTCCGGACGATCCGACGGCAGCCATCCCGATCATCGTCGACAGCCACCCCGAGCAGGTCGACGAGGCGCACCTCGCCGACCGCGATGTCTTCGAACCGCAGATGGGGCTTCTCGTGGTCAACGGGGGGCCAAAGGCCGGATCCCGATACGCGCTCGACACCGCCGTGGTGCGGGCGGGTCGTCATCCGGAGAGCGAGATCTTCCTCGACGACGTCACGGTGTCGCGGCGTCACGTCGAGCTCACGAGCGACAACGGCGTCTACATCGCCCGGGATGTCGGCTCGCTGAACGGCACGTACCTCAACAAGGAACGGATCGAAGAAGCAACGCTGGTCGACGGCGATGAACTGCAGATCGGCCGCTTCAAACTGCAGTTCTTCCACGGAACCGGCGGGGTAGGCTGAACCTCCGACGAGTGCACACGAGGTGACACATGGTCCCAATGGAGTTGGTGGGAGTACGAGTCGAGCTGCCAAGCAACACTCCCATCGTGCTGCTCCGGGCGCCGGTCGAAGAGGCCGAGCCCGCCCGCATGCTGCCGATCTTCATCGGCGGGCCTGAGGCAACCGCAATCGCCCTGGCCCAGGAAGGCGTCGAGCCGCCTCGGCCGATGACCCACGATCTGTTCGCGTCCGTGCTCGAAGAGATGGATGTGTCCGTCGAACGAGTCGTCATCACCGAACTGCGGGAGCGGACGTTCTTCGCCGAGCTCCACATGCGTTCGCCGTCCGAGGCACGGGTGATGTCGGCCCGACCGTCCGACGCGATCGCGCTCGCCGTGCGGCTCGACATCCCGATCTTCGCCGAGGACGAGCTGTTGGCCGAAGCCGGATACGACGATGAGCCCGAGCCCGAAGAACAGGACGAGACGGTCGTCGAGGAGTTCAAGGACTTCATCGACAGTGTCAATCCCGAGGACTTTGCCTGACCCAGCGCGCGACCCCTTCGCGCGGTTCGCGCGAAGAAGACCACCGAGGGTCGTTGACCACGCGCGGCACCTTTCCTAGGATGACGCCTGCGTAATTACATCTACGATAATTACAACGCAGGAGACGCCCATCATGGACAACGGCTACAGCGGCAAGGCCACAGCAGAGATCGTCGGTATCACGTACCGGCAGCTCGATTACTGGGCTCGCACCGACCTCATTCGCCCCAGCATCACCGACGCCGCCGGAAGCGGTTCGCGCCGTCGGTACTCCTACCGGAATCTCCTCGAGCTCAAGGTCGTCAAGAACCTGCTCGATGCCGGTATTCGTCTCGAGCAGGTTCGCGAGAT
>CALBVR010000249.1 GCA_937969565.1 uncultured Acidimicrobiales bacterium
GAACTCGCTGCCAAAAGTCACCGGCTCGGGCCCGGGAGCCGTGCGTAAGAACTGCTCGACGACATCTCGGGCGTGGTGAGAGCGGGTGGCGATGAGCACGGACTTGCCGCCGCGAACGGCATCCAACGCAACGGAGACGATGGTCCGGGTCTTTCCCGTGCCCGGCGCGCCCGTGACGGGGACGATGCGCTCGGAGCGCGCACGGTGCACGACCGCCACCTGTTCCCGGTCCAGCTGGAGGCCGAGCGTCTCGACCGGCTCGTTCGAACCAACCGCCGGCAGGGCGATCGAAGGTTGAATCAGTTCCGAGAAGCTCGTCGTCGCCAACGCGCTGCCAGCGCCCTCCCAGAGCGTCCGTTCGTCGTCGGCGATCGCCGGCAATTCTCGCTCTCCAGCGTGGAAGCCGAAGAACGGTGCGATCGTCAGCCCGGGTCGACCGACGCGTTCGAACGGGTCGACGGGTTCGACAGGCACCGAGTCGCCGAGCCCCATCGCCCGTACGACCTCCCCTGCCCATGCGGCCACTGCAGCGGGGTCGGCCAGCGACGGTGCACGAACGAGGAGACCGGCCTCGATCGCGCTGTCGGCAAGCATGGGGATCAGTTCGAGGTCGCTGGTGGCCCGCGCCCGGATCGCACCATTGTTCTCGATCCGCAGCTGCACCAACCGCGAGACAAGCGGCTGAAGTACCGGCATCGACTCGCGGCCGATGGTCAGGGTGCCACACAGATAGAGCCACCCGAACCGCACCCGATCATCGCCGGGGCGCAATGTGTCCGCCAGAGCAATGCTCGCGAGCGCATCGTCGCCCATCGGCAGATCGATGCCTTCGAACCCGGCCGGGCTCAGGAGCGACTCGAGCCCCTCGCGAAAGACGAGGCCATCGACCGTCTCTGCGACAACCGCAGCTCGCACGGCGACCGTCGGTCGATCCGACGCAACGTCGGTGACGAACCCGGCCACGCGGGCCAGCAACGAGTTGAGCACCGACTGCTCGTGTCCTACCACCAATCAATACTGGACGATCCGCCGCCGTCAACGGCGCATGTTCAACCGGAGCAACCCGAGGTGCCGATGCCGCTGTGCAGGGGTACCATGCTCCTGCTCAACGCGTTCCGAAGTTCGGTGAGATTCCGACACTGTCCCGCAACGGTGATGCCCCTCGGGGATGAGTCCGGTCGAGTTCGCTGCGAGTGAACCATTTCAACCCTCGAGGAAGGGGCTGGTTCGGATTCAGGAACTCCCTGTGCCGAAACAGTCACAGGTACCAACCATGAAGTTCCGTTCCCTGCTGGCGATGTTGATCGCCGTGGCACTCTTCGCCGCCGCATGTGGCGACGACACGACCGCTCCGACCGTCACCGGCGACGCCGCCGAGGAGACCGAAGCCGAAGAGGTCATGGAAGACGATGACGCCATGGCCGACGAAGCCATGGAAGAGGAAGAGCACGACGACTCCGAGGCGATGGAAGAAGACGCCATGGAAGAGGAAGAGGCGATGGAGGACGACGCCGCGATGGAGGAGGACGAGGCCATGGCCGACGTTCCCAGCCGCATCGTTTCGCTCTCCCCCACGGCCACCGAGATGCTGTTTGCCATCGGTGCCGGCGATCAGGTCGTCGCCGTCGACGCCTTCTCCAACTACCCGGAAGAAGCCCCCATCACCGACCTGTCCGGTTTCGAACCGAACGTCGAAGCGATCGCCGGTTTCGAACCCGACCTCGTCGTGTCCTCCTTCCCGATCGAAGGCCTCGACGCCATCGGCGTGGAGAACCTCGTCCTCGGCGCCGCAGTCAGCTTCGACGACGTGTACTCGCAGATCGAACAGGCCGGCGCCGTGACCGGCCACATCGCTGAGGCTGCCGAACTCGTTTCGCAGATGCAGACGGACATCGATGCCGTGCTGGCCTCGCTTCCCGAGCGCGAGACCGCGCTGACCTACTACCACGAGCTCGACAACACGCTCTACAGCGTCACGTCGTCGACGTTCATCGGTGAGGTCTACTCCCTGCTCGGGCTCGAGAACGCCGCAGATGCAGCAGACCCCGACGGTGAATCGTTCGGCTACCCGCAGCTCAACGAGGAGTACCTCGTCACCGCCGACCCGGACATCATCTTCCTGGCCGACACCGTCTGCTGCGCCCAGAGCGCCGAGACCGTCGCCGCCCGTCCGGGCTGGGACCAGCTCTCCGCCGTCCAGAACGGCAACATCGTCGAACTGAACGACGACATCGTCAGCCGTTGGGGCCCGCGCCTCGTCGAGTTCATCCAGGTTGCCGGTGAAGCGGTTGCCAACCTGGAGACGGTCGCCGCCGGCTGATCCCGACGTCGACTGCACCAAGCGTCATGAACCTGCGCCCCGCCGCCGCCAGACTTTCCTGGCTGGTCGGCGGGGCGTTGTTCGTTGTGGCCGCGTGCGTCTTCGCTCTCGTGGTCGGGCCGACCGACATCCCCCGCTCCGGTGTGCTCGCCGAGTCGGTCAATCGGCTCACGCCACTCACGATCGACAACGACCTGACAGAGACGCAGCGATCGATCGTGTGGAATCTCCGACTTCCGCGTGTCGTGCTCGGCGTGCTGGTTGGCGCTGCGCTCGCGACCTCCGGCGCCACATATCAGGGCGTCTTCCGTAACCCGCTCGCCGACCCGTACCTGCTCGGCGTCGCCGCCGGCGGCGGGTTGGGCGCGACCATCGCCTTCGTCAACGGCTGGGGCGACGCCACTGGGGCATTCGATGCCGTTCAGATCGCGGCGTTCATCGGCGCGCTCACCTCGGTGGGACTCACCTGGATCGTTGGCGTCCTCGGCGATCAGTCGAGGTCCGCGACCTCGCTGATTCTTGCCGGTGTGGCCGTGGCCAGCTTCTTCACCGCTGCCCAGACCTTTCTGCAGCAGCGCAACGCCGACGACATCCGCCAGATCTACACGTGGTTTCTTGGCGGGCTCACGACCAGCGGTTGGGACGAGACGCTTCAGCTCCTTCCGGTCGCCATCGTCTGTGTGATCGTGCTGTCGATTTCGGGGCGCACGCTCGACGTCCTGGCCGTCGGTGATGAAGAAGCCACCATGCTCGGCCTGTCCGTCGGCCGCAGCCGTGTGCTGCTCGTCGTCGTCGCCTCACTCCTCACCGCCTCCGCGGTTGCCGTCAGCGGACTGATTGCGTTCGTCGGGCTCATCGTCCCCCACACGGTTCGGCTGCTCTTCGGTCCGAGCTTTCGCACGATCGTTCCGATGTCCATCGCTGTCGGCGCCGGTTTCCTCGTCCTCTGCGATCTCGCCGCTCGCACCATTCTCTCGCCAGCCGAGCTCCCCATCGGTGTGGTCACCGCCTTCTTCGGCGCCCCCTTCTTCGTCGTCATTCTCCGAACGGCGGCGGCGCGATGAGCCGAGTCACGCTCGAAAACGTCGGCGTCAGCGTCAAGGGAACCACGTTGGTGGAAGGCGTGTCGTTGCGCGTCGAATCCGGCTCGTGGCTCTCGATCATCGGCCCGAACGGTGCCGGCAAGTCCACACTCCTTCGGGCAGTCACCGGTGTCGCTGCCTTCACCGGTTCGGTCGAGGTCGACGGCCGGCCGGTGGCCGACATGACCCGTCGGGAGCGGGCGGCGGCCATTGCGTGGGTGCCGCAGACGCCCGTGATTCCGCCAGGGATGCGGGTGTTCGACTACCTGCTGCTCGGCCGCACCGCCCACCTCCATCCGCTCGCCACCGAGGGACGGTCGGACCTCGATCTGGTCGAGTCCATTCTCGAGGATCTCGACCTGACCACGTTCGCTCGCCGACAGGTCTCCACGCTCTCGGGCGGCGAGCGGCAACGCACCGTCATCGGACGGGCGTTGGCCCAGCAGTCCCCCGTCCTCCTTCTGGACGAACCGACGACCGCCCTCGATCTCGGCCATCAGCAGGATGTCCTGCTCCTCCTGCGTCGCCTTCAACAGGAGAATGGGCAGACCATCATTTCGACGATGCACGACCTGACTCTGGCGGGCCAGTTCGCCGATCACCTCGTGCTGCTCGCCGGTGGGTCGATCGCTGCGGAAGGCGACGCCACCAGCGTTCTCACCGAAGACCACATCCACAACCACTACGGTGCGAGGGTTCGTGTCACCCATGAACCCGACGGCGTGATCGTCGTGCCCCGCACCCTGACCGGACTCGCCCAAAGGGAGACACCATGACCACCACCGACGCACCCGACCCCACCGAAGTTCCGCTCGAGAACCCGGCCGCCGAGAAGTCCGGTCGGGCCGAGTCGATCGTGCTGGTGAACACCGGCGACGGCAAGGGCAAGTCCAGCGCGGCGTTCGGCGTGATGATTCGCGGCATCGCCCGCGGATGGGACGTTGCCGTCGTGCAGTTCGTGAAGAGCGGCAACTGGAACGTCGGCGAAGAGAAGATCGGCCGCCAGCTCGGTGTCGACTGGTTCAACGAGGGCGAAGGGTTCACCTGGAACTCCGAAGACCTCGAGCATGACAAGGCCGTCGCTCGCAAGGGCTGGGCTCAGGCGCAATCGCTGATCGAATCGAACGAGCATCAACTGATCGTGCTCGACGAGCTCACCTACCTCATCAACTGGGGATGGATCGATCCAGAACCCGTCTACGAGGCGATCCGCAATCGTCCGCCGAAGGTCAACATCGTGGTGACCGGCCGCGACGCTCCCCAGGAGCTGATCGACGTCGCCGACACGGTCAGCGAAGTTCGAAAAGTGAAGCACGCCTTCGATGAGGGGATCCTTGCGAAGAAGGGCATCGACTACTGATGCGCCTTGGTCGGGGATTCTCGTTGCTCATCGGCGGGGCCCGCAGCGGCAAGAGCGATGCTGCGGTACGGCTCGGGCTGGCATGGCCGGGCGATGTCGTGTTCGTCGCCACGGCGAGTGCGGGAGACGCCGACATGGAACGGCGGATCTCCCGCCATCAGGATGAGCGCCCGAGCGACTGGGCGCTGGTCGAAGCGCCGCTCTGCTCGGCGAACGACGTCGACATTCCCGACGGCGACGCGCTCCTGATCATCGACTGCGTCACAATGCTCGTGGCCAACCTCATGTTTGCGCAGCGCGACGAATCGGAAATCGACGCCCACATGGTCGTGTTGGCCGATGCGCTTGCATCTCGGACCAGCGGACCGAGCCTCGTGATCACGAACGAGGTGGGGCTCGGCGTCCATCCCGAAACCGAGATGGGCCGCGAGTACCGGGACATTCTCGGCCGATCGAATCGACGACTCGCAGAGCGCTCGGAGTCGAGCCTCTTCATCACGGCCGGCCGCGTGCTACCGCTCCAGGAGCTCGAGTTCGACTGGTAGGTGCCTGGCACCTAGACCCTCCTTAGGTGCCAGGCACCTCAGTCCCGACGTGGTCGAGGATCATTCGCGCGATGGCGTTGTGTTCCTCCCAGTGCACCATGTGGCCGGCGTCCGGAAAGAGCTCCAGCGATGCGCCGGGCATACCTTCGGCCAGCTCGTCGATCTGGTGGGCTCGGATCAGTTGGTCGCGGCCGGCACCGATCACCAGTGTCGGTGCGGTGATGGTGCCCAGTTGTTCGACCACGTCGTGATCCTTGAGCGCGATGGTGGCGGCGGCCCGCACGGGTTCCGGACAGGCGCGGAACATGTCGATCACCTCGTCGACCATGTGGAGGCTCGGTGCACGACCGAAGACGCCGAGCCCGGCGCCCACCCGCAGCCGCTCATCGGCCGGCACGAGGGTCTGCGGGATGTGGACGCCGCCGAGCGACAGTCCGAATTGATGCCGGGCGGTTTCGAGCGACGCGGCGGTTGCGACGAGTACGAGACGATCGACCCGGGCGGCAAACGCGTCCCGGTGGTGGATGGCGTACGTCATGGCGGTCATTCCGCCCATCGAGTGGCCGACCAGCGCTGCGGCGTGCACGTCGAGCTCGTCCATGACGTGTGCGAGGTCGGCGGCGAGCTGGGTCGAGCCGTAGCCAGCGGTGCCGGGCGTGGATTCGCCGTGGCCTCGCTGGTCGACGGCGAGCACGCGGTAGCCGGAGGCGACGAGGGTCGGGGCGATCGGGCCCCAGTCGTTCTTCGATGCGGTGAGTCCGTGGACGAGGACGATGGTCGGGCCTTCGCCGATGGTGGCGGTCATGATCTCGGCGCCATCGGGCAGGCGGACGGTTCGACGGTCGCCGTCGGGGAAGCGGACGGGCTGGCCGTTCAGCGGGTCGGGGTTGTCTCGCCATCTGCGGACGATCGCCCGTCCAGCGAGGCCGCCGGCTGCCAACAGCCCGAGTCCGACCGCCGGAAGGGCGACACGCTTCTGCACCATTCCCCCAGTCTGTCAGCACCACCTCAACATCCGCCCCACCCCACCCTCCGCGCGCACCCCCTCACACCCGGGGTCTGTCCCCACTTGTAGTGGCGTGCGCGCGATGAGTGAGGGCCTGAAGGACTGGCGGTTGAGATTTCAACGAAGTCCTCGCGGCCTCGGACTTCGTCGGCCCGGTCTTGCCACTCGACGTGGGCAGACCACCACACATGGGGGCTGCCCCCAGTTGTGGTGCGGTGCGCGCGGTGGGCGATCAGTCGAGCATGACCTTGTGGGCGGAGCCGTCGCTGGGGAGCCAGTCGGGGGCTGCGCCCAGCGCGTCCGCCACTACGGAGCTGAGGCCGTTGGGCATCGTGGCCACGACCGACAGCGGCGGTGCCGGCCAATCCCGCGTCTCGTCGATGACCACCAGACCGGCCCGATCGTCGTCGCTCGCAGCGTTCCAGATCGAACTGTCGACCGCCGCCACGTCGGCCATCCCAGACCGCACCAACGCCATCGAGTGGACGTGCCCGCCCGACAGCACGTGCGTCGGGTGCTCGTCGGCAGCGTGACCGTGCTCGGCGACGTGCAGCTCCCACGCTCGCCAACCCGACCACGAGCCGTACTCGTTCACGGCGAGGCGGGCGGTCATCGCCTGGTCGATGGAGCGAGTGGTGGACGACTCCCGCACCACAACGACCGATCGGTAGACCGGTTCCCGCTCACCCGGAAACAGCGGCACACCGACGACCTGCAGCGGCGCGCCATCCTGCTGCATCTTCACGGTGAGCAGGCCGCACGCAAAGACGAGATCGATCCGTCCGGCCCTGGCGGCCGACTCCCGCTCGTCGGCCGGGAGCTCGTTGTCGAATGCCACCTCGACCCCGCGGCTGCGCAGCCCATCGAGCAGTCGTCGCAGGATCGGCACCGTGTTGTCGCCCAGAAGCGTCGTTGCCTGCAGCATTCCCTCAGCCTGCCATCCAAAGGAGCCTGGCACCTTTTGCGGCAAAAGGTGCCAGGCCCCTTGAACAGCCGATGGTGCCAGGCCCCTTGGACCCGGACGGTGC
>CALBVR010000250.1 GCA_937969565.1 uncultured Acidimicrobiales bacterium
GGGTGCGCTCCAGCACGAACCAGAAGACGATCACCACCAGGGCCGCGATCCATGTTGCGTTGGTGAGTCCGAAGTCGCGTCCGCGGGCAATGCTCGTGAAGTCCCGGTCCTCGACCCGGACGATGCTTCGGTCGCTCAGGAGGAATCCCGCGCCGAAGAAGACGAACGACGTGGCGAGCGTTGCGATGAAGGAGTTGATTCGCACCCACGCGACCACGAATCCGTTCAGCATGCCGAATGCCGCTCCGATGGCGACGCCGGCGCCGATCGCAACGAATGCCGAACCGGTCGAGTTGTGGACGAGAGCCGTGACGATGCTGGCGTTGATGTACGTGGCCGACATCGAGATGTCGAAGTTCCCGCCGATCAGGGTCAACGTGAGGGCGGAACCCGCAATCAGGATGAGGCTCTGTTGGTCGAGCACGTTGCGGAGATTTGCGGTCGTGAGGAACGCGTCGGAGGTCTGCGTGAGGAGGAAGAAGAGCAGCAGCGTCACCCAGATGATGCCGTAGTCGGCAAATTTGATGCGCCGCAGGAACGACCGTGGACGTTCTTCGGCGTCTGCTGAAGCGATGTCTGTCATGCGGTCTCCAATCCGAAGGCCATGTTCATCACCGATGTGGCGTTGGCTTCGTCTCCGGCGAGCTCGCCCGCGAGCCGACCCGACCGCATGACGAGGACACGGTGGGCCATCCCGAGTACTTCTTCGATCTCGGATGACACCATCAACACTCCGGTTCCTTCGTTGGCCAGTTCGACGAGCAGGTCGTAGATGCCTCGCTTGGCGCTGACGTCGACGCCGCGGGTGGGTTCGTCTGCGATCAGCAGTCGGGGCGGGTCGACCAGCCACCGGGCAAAGATCGACTTCTGTTGGTTTCCGCCGGAGAGTTCGTTCATGCGCGACGTCACGGTTGCACAGGTCAGGTTGACCCGATCGGCAACGTCGCCGGTCCGTTCGAGTTCCTCGGTGCGGCGGACCACGCCGGCACTCGTGAGGTCGTCGAGGTGGGCGATGCTGATGTTCTCGGACACTGTCCGCTGCATGAAAACCGCCTGGTCACGGCGCGACTCGGGGATCATGGCGACCCCGCTGGCGATGGCGTCTCGGGGGGAGCGGGGCGTGTGGGGTGTGTTGCCGAGCAGGATCGACCCGCTGTCGTAGGGATCAGCTCCGAAGAGTGCACGAACGACCTCGGTGCGGCCGGCGCCGACGAGCCCGGCCAATGCCACGATCTCGCCGGCCCGGACCTCGAAGGACACGTTGTCAAAGACGCCGTGGCGCGTCAGGCCGTCGACACGGAGGAGGACTGGAGCGTCGTCGGCGATGGGAGTGCGGGTGGGGAACGCCGCATCGAGGCTCCGGCCGACCATCGCTTCGATGAGGGACGCTTTGGTCTCGTCTGCCGCCTGGCCGCTGCGGACGACCGTTCCGTTCCGCATGATGGTGATGTCGTCAGCGACCTCGAGAACCTCGTCGAGGAAGTGAGAAACGAAGATGACGGTGACACCGTTCGATGCGAGACGCCGGATGGTGGTGGTCAGCGCCGCCGCCTCGTCGGACGACAGCCGCGCGGTCGGCTCGTCCATGATGATCACCTGAGCGTCGCGGGCGAGCGCTCGCAGAATCTCGACCTTCTGCTTCTGGGCGACGGAGAGGTTGCCGACCTTGCAGGTTGGATCGAGGTGGAGGCCGTGCTGCCCGGCCAGCGTGTGGAAGCGCTCGAGGTCAGCCTTGGGGGTGAGTATGGGTCCCCGGCCGGATTCGATCCCGAGGAAGACGTTGTCGACGACGGATCTTCCGTCCAGCAACGAGAGCTCTTGTGCGACCATCGTGATCGAGTGCTTCAGCGCCACATGGGGGGACCGGATGTCCACGGGGACACCGTCGACGAGGATCGTTCCGCTGTCGGGAACATGCACCCCAGAGATGGCTTTGCCGAGCGTTGACTTCCCGGCGCCGTTCTCACCAACGATGGCGTGAACGGTGCCGGGCGCAACGATGACGTTGACGCCGTCGAGGGCCACGGTGCCACCAAATCGTTTGGTGACACCGCGGCACTCGATCTTCGGCAGGTCAGACGACCGTGGGGCCAATGTCTAGCCGTCCCACTGGGCCGAGAAGTCGCCGATGTTGTCGGGGAGCATCAGGCCGCGGTTCGGGACGGACCCGGAGGGGTCGATACCGCCGACGTCCGTACCGGCCAGTGCGTCCACCATCGCTTGCATGGCGAGCTCGCCTTCGGTCGCCGGAGCGCCGTAGAGACCGCCCCACCAGCGTCCGTCCGACACGGCGTCGACGGCGTACGAGCTTCCGCCGAATCCGATGATCCGGGTGTCGGCGAGCAGACCGGCTTCATCGAGGGCGAGTTCGGCACCCTGCATCGACTGGTCGGCACCGACGACGACGTGGATGTCGCTGGTCGAGACGAGGATGTCCTGCATCGCCGCAAGGCCGATGTCGGGGCCCGCATATTGTCCTTCGCCTTCGGCGACGACGGTCACGGTCGATCCGGCGACCGTGTTGTCCCATCCCTCACGGACGGCTTCGTCGAGGGGGATGCCCCGGATGCCGTAGAAGTAGACGACATTGCACGGGTCGAGGTCGGCGCATGCCGCAAGCGTGACCTCGCCGATGCGTTCGCCTCGCGTCAGTGGTGGTTCGAAGACGAGTGCGGAAATGCCATCGACGGGCGAGTCAGTCGACGTGAGGTCTTCGCCGACAACCTGGTTCAGCGTGACGACCTTCAAGCCGGCAGCCAACGCCTCTTCGATGTCGGGCTGAGAGCCAGCACCAGCGAGTGACACAAGGACAACCCCTGCGTACTGCCCTGACGCGATCGCATCCTGGAACTGCTGTTGCTGGGCGGCGGCGTCGAACTGAGCATCGAATTCGACGAGCTCGATGTTGTTCGCCGCTGCGATCGGCTCCATCGCCGCCAACGAGCTCTGGAGCCAGGTGTTGGCGGAGCTCGCATTGAGGAAGGCGACCTGCTGGGGTTCGGCCGCCGGCTCGGGCTCGGGCTCGTCGGCGGGCTCGTCCGCCGGCTCATCGGCGGGCTCATCGGCTGGTTCCGAGGTCGCATCGTCGGCCGGGGCGGCCGTGGTTGCCGAGTCCTGCGCGGGCGCAGCGTCCTCCGCATCGCTACCGCAGGCTGCGGCAACGAGTGCCATGGCCGTCAGTAGTGCTCCCAACAACCACAGTCGTGATGACGCTGATCTGTTCATGGTGTTCCCTCTCCATGGGTGATGTCCAGGCACCGACGGTGGCTGGGGTTCTGTTTTGCTTCGAAGGGCAGGTTTGGTGACGAGTGGGCGTCCGTACGGTCGGCGATCATCGCAACGGCCCCGCGGCCTTGATGCGGAGTCGGATGATGTTGTCGGTCATGTACGCCATCGTGAGCTCTTCGAGCGAGATCACTTCGGTGGCCTCAGGTACGGCGCCGAGCGCCACGGCGGCCCCGATGGCGTCCGCCTTCGCTGACTCGAGCGTTTCGTCCCGGGTCGTTCCATCCAACGAGAAGATCTGGTCGATCTCTGCGCTGATCGACGCGATTGCTGCGCCGACTGCGTTGGCGACGTCGTGATGGTCCGGCCGGACGATTTTGCTGACCCCGGCGAGTGTTGGCGGCATCAGGACGCTGCCGCCACCCACGGCGACCACGGGCTGATCCGAGCGGCTGAGCTTCATACGGTCGATGCCGTCTTCGAACATCTCGTCGATGCGGCGAAGGGCAAGGTCGGCGACGTCGTCGGTCATCGCGTCCGGAGAGTGTGAACCGAACGACGCTCGCCCGGACTTGTTGGCCGCATCGCTGAGCGTCTTGACGGCGCCGCCGAAGCTCAAGGCGTCGTTGGTCAACTGGTGACCCACGCTCTCGGGGCCGACTCGAATGTCGGTTCCGTCGGAGGCATCGCCGACAATGGTTCCGCCGCCGAGCGCAAGCGCGAGCAGATCGGGCATCCGGAAGTTGGTGCGAACGCCTCCGATTTCGACCGGAATTGCGGACTCGCGGGGAAAGCCGGAGGCGAGAACGCCGATGTCGGTCGAGGTTCCCCCAACGTCGACGACGATCGCTTCCGCAAGACCGGACAGATGCGCTGCGCCGCGCATCGAGTTCGCGGGGCCGGAGCCGATCGTGAGTACCGGGAACTGCAATACCCGTTCCATCGCCATGAGCGTCCCGTCGTTCTGGGCGAAGTACTGCACCGCATCGATGCCGTGTTGGTCGAGTGCGGCGCCGAGGCCGGCAACGATCTTGTGTGCGACCTCGATGAGCGCAGCATTCAGCACGCACGCGTTCTCCCGCTCAATCAGGCCGATGGAGCCGATGGCGCCACTCAGGGACACCGGCGTGTCGGGGAATCGGGCACGCAGGATCTCGGCGGCCTGCAACTCGTGGGCATCGGACACCGGAGCGAAGACGCTCGCGACTGCAAACGCATCCGGAGGGCCATCGAGCGAGTCGAGGAACGCCTCCACTCCGGGCCGGTCGAACGGGACCTGTTCGGTTCCGTCGAACTCGAAGCCGCCGTCGATGATCACCTCGCCGGCCGAGACCACCCGTCGGAGGTCTTCGGGCCAGGTGACCAGCGGCGGTACCGACTTCGTGGCTGGGCCACCGATGCGAAGCGTGGCGACGCGGCCGAGATCGCGGCGTTCGAGCACGGCGTTGGTTGCGTGGGTCGTGCCCAGCATCACCTGGGTGACCTCGGTCGGGTCGACGCCGCTTTGCGCGACGACGGCGGCGATCGCCTCGGCGATTGCCTGCACGACGTCGGTCGATGTCGTTGCCTTGTGCTTCGCCAGGATCTCGAAGCTGCTGGTCATCAGGACGGCATCGGTGTTGGTGCCACCGACGTCGACGCCGATTCGGAATGGGCCTTCAGCCATGGAGCTCCTCCACTGGGACGTAGTCGATGTCGTAGGAGAACACCCGTGGCCCGACGAGTTCGATCGCCTCAGGGCTGCGCCAGATGGGATCGCACGGAAGCGCGATCACGGAGACCCGTTGGCCGTACCTGAGCTGCTCGGTGACGATGGGTCGTGCAGTGTGAACATCGACTGCCGTGATGATGTCGGGCACGGAGGCGACCACGCGTCCGTCCTCCATCGCGACGAGGTTCTCGTTCTGAAACTCGAGCCGGAGGAAACGGCCGTTGTGGCCGCCGGTTCCCTCGATGGTCACCGACCCTCGGGAGAAGCCCTCGGTGGTTTGGCGTTCGACGTCGACGATCTTTCCTTCGATCAGGGCATAGCCGTCGACGGATGCACAGAGTGCGGCGATCGGATCGTCCGCGGCCTCGAGCAGGAGACGGCCCACCTCCATCGCCCGGCTGACCGATCCGACGACGGTTGCCTCCTTGGCCTGGGCGACGGTCATGGGATACAGACACATGGATGCCTCGCCCCCCATCGAGGTGACGACCGTGCGAACCATCTTTTCGGCCCACTCGGGGGTGATGGTGTCGAACTTGACGAGGTTGCCTCGCTCATCGGTCATGACGACCGGGTTGATCGAGATTCCGGCGAGTGCCGCCGTCGTCATCTGCAGTTCGGGGAATGCTCGGCCCATCAGGTCGCAGTCGACCATCGGCAATCCGGTGTTGGTCGCCCACGTGACCGGGATGACGCCATTGATCCCGCCGAGCTCGCCGCAGGCCACCGCACTGACGCGACGTCCAAGCGTCTGTTCGATCTCGGTGCGCAGCCGGGCGCCTTCGTCGCCGGACAGGAACTTCTCGGCCATCACCGTCGGCGCGCCCACCATAGCGACGGGAAGAATCAGGTCGTCGTCGTCGAGGCTGTCGAGCGCGACGAGTTCGACCTCGCCTCCGGTCTCGATCGCTTGGCCTGCCATCAGCCCGCCCATGTAGGGGTCGCCGCCGCCGCCGCCACCGAAGACGGATGCTCCCATCGTGAGCCATTCCAGCTCTCTCAGTCCTATTGAAGTCACGACACGACTCTTCTGGACTTCGCTGCTCGATTCTTTGGCAGAACCGACCAAATTGGAGCGATTCCTGTGCAGAGTGCACACTATTGAATGTCTCCGGCGACGCTTTCCGACTTCGAAGGGCTGGTGATCGTCGACGAATCGACGTCGGAGTCAGCTGTTTCGGTCCGCGACGTGGCCGTTGCTCGGTCGATGGCCGACATGGAGGCAGCGGAACCCGGCACGCTTGTCGTGGTCGACCCGGCCTTTGACATCGACGCGGCAAGTTATCGATTCGACCTTGCTCTGCGAACGCTCCCCGACGGTGTGGCGGCCGTGGTCACGTATGCAGAAAGGTGGACTGTGCCTTCGATCACCGCGAGCCGGATTGCCCGCGATCGAGGCATCGCGCTGGGGCACCTTGCCGGCCGAGTCGACGCGGTCTCCGTGGCCCGTCATCTGCAGACGCTCCTCGGCGAGGGTGGGCGGGCCGGTTTGGGCGCACTCGACTTCGTCACCGGTGAGGTGGAGAAAGCCGCAGACATCGAGGCAATTCCCGAGCTGCTCGAGTCATGTGCCCGGCACCTGGGCACAACCTTCACGATCACCGACAACGCCGACCCGCCGCAGGCGCTGCCGCTACGGGTCGGCGGTCACGTCCGCCGCTACCTCGAGTTCGAAGAGGACGGACGAGCGCTGGTCAAGAGCGCTGCGGCACAAATCGCGCGGCGGCTAGAGGAGCTGTACGAGGCGGACTACGAAGCGAGAGAGCTTCCCGAGGTCACCCGATCTGAGCTCTTCAACGAGATTCTCCTCAGCGATGCGGCCACGGGTGCCGACGCCGTGAACCGACTCCGACACTCAGACTTTCCGATCGACGGCTCCCACCTTGCGATTCGTGTGGACTGCCACGAGCCGCTTCCCCCGCCGTCGACGATGCGCTCGGTCGCCCGCTGCCAGGCGCGTGTTGCGGAGATCTTGCTGAACGCCATGCGCGATCGCATCGGACAGTGGACCCAGGCCGGGACGATGAACTCGATCCTGCTGATATCGACGCTGGAACGAGCGCACTCGGACATGGTGAGCGCCGATTTGGATCGCTCGCTTCACCGAGCGATCGTCGACGCGGAGCTGGTCTTCCCCGGGCTCCGGATTCACGTTGGCATGGGTACGCCGCAGCTCGGTGCACCCGGATTCCGGGCCTCGGTCGCGGAGGCGACAACCGCAGTCCGGACGGCACGCGCCCGTGGCCGTCTGAACGAGATCGAGCAGTTCGATCGTCTCGGCCTGGGGCGAGCACTGGTTCGTTGGGCTGAGATCGACGGCGTGCGACCGGTCATCGACGAGATCATGCAGCCGCTGCTCCGCCAGCCGCCGCGACAGGCCCGTGAGTCGATCGCCACCCTCCGGGCCTACCTCGACGCCGGGCGAAACGTGACCCAGACGGCCGAGGTCCTCCATTTGCATCGAAACACGGTCCACTACCGGCTCGACCGAATCACCAATCTGTTGTCGGTCAACATCGATGATCCGGATGATCGGCTGCTTCTCGAGCTGAGTTGTCGTGTCGTGGAGGCCGAAGTGCTGTGAGTCGAGAGATCTCTCGACCCTCGCACAGGGCCGCATGATCGGTCGACCTTGTGTCTCGGTTTTGCGACCAGGATGCAGATCGGTTCCGGGGTCGTCGAGCTCGTCAGCTGAGCGCAGGTGCCTTGGAGGCCGGCAGATGCCCAGCGGCCACCAGCCACCGAATCAGGTCGGCGTAGGTTGCATCGGCTGGGCGCCACTCGATGCCGAGCGCCGAACGCGTCCGGCTGTCGTCCC
>CALBVR010000251.1 GCA_937969565.1 uncultured Acidimicrobiales bacterium
CATCGCCAGACCTTGCCGAGGCATTCGGTCGGCCTGGTCGAAGGCACCTCCGATGACGATGCGGTTCGGCTCGCCGTCGACGCCGGCGAGGATCAGCACGGCATCGACGCCGCGCACGCTGTTGACGTCCGCATCCCACTCCAGGACCTCACCGGTTGCACCATCGATTGCGTTCACCTTCTCCAGCGGGCGGTGATTGGCCGGGTACCGTTCCACATCCGGATCGTCGACGAAGTCCGGGTCGAACGCGCCGATGCTCTCGTGATGACCACCGATGATCAGCCGGTCACTCGTCTCGTCATAGTCACACGCCTGGATTCCGCCGTCGGTCGTTGCTCCCCAGACGAAGCCATCGGGCCCGAGCGCTGCAGCACCCGTGGCGAGATCGAATCGCCCGATGTTGTGCTGGTTCGGTCGGGGCTGGTGCAGGGACCGTTGTCCTTCCCAACCCGGATCGTTCGGATCGAGCGGGACCGCTTCAACCTCTTCCTCTGCCGGTGGAACGTCCAGGGCGGCGGCCTGATCCTCGACCTCGTCGTCGGCCGCTCCCTCACCATCGCCGATGCGATCGTCCACAACCGCACCGTCGTGGTTCTCGTCGTCCTCGGGAACGGCTGCGTCGGCATCCACGACTGCCTCGGGGAGGGCGTCGGCGTCGTACGGGATCCAGGTGAGGCCCGGCTCGGGATGGGTCAGCCACCAGTCGCCACACACGAAGACGGCATCGTTTCCATCGGTGGCGATGTCTCGGATCTGGGCGGTGACGTCGCCGCCGGCAAGGTTGTTGTCGCCCAGGCTCGGAGCGAACGCGGTGACGGTCGGCGGCGTGGTCGACAGGTCGAACGCGGCCACGGCATTCCGGTCGACGCCGGTCGCCCGCTCGGTCGGCCACGGCAGTGCCGGCTGCGCGGCAACCGTCTCGGCGTACGCGATCCAATCTTCGATCGTGGGTCCGGCGATGAGATGGTCGAACGAACCGCCGACGAGCAGCGTGTCACCGACGATCTCGAGCGCGGAAACGGAGGCGAAGAGGTTCCCATCCGCCTGCGGAACGAGCGGCAACATCATCGGCAGGAAGGCAGGGTCCGCGGCACCGGTCTCCAAGTCCAGTCGGGCCAGCCGGGCCGCCGGAGCCAGGGACTCCCCGGTACCAACTGCATGGATTCCACCCGAGACGTAGAGGTACGAATCGTGAACGACGAGCGCAGACACGCCGCCCCGAACATCAGCCGCCCAGGTGATGTCGATCTCCCCCGTGGACCGATCGACCCGAATCAGGTTGTGGACGCCGTTCCCACGCAACGGAAGCTCGCCGGTGCCGTCGATGCCCTCTCCCAGGAGAAAGCGCCCGCCGATGTAGAGGTGATCGCCATGCAGTGCGAGCGCCCGGATGCGGTCGTTGATGAGCCGGCCGTCATCGGTGACCCCGAGTGAATCGAGGAGGAGCGGCACCTCGAAGTCGGTCACCGTGCCCGAAGCCAGATCGCAGGCGAAGAGGCCGTCCCGCGGCACGCCGGTGCCGAGCTCACCGGACTCCGGGTCGAGATCGGCCGCGTCGTAGGCGCGATCGAAGCGGCCGCCCACATACAACGTGTCGGAATCCAGGTCGTGGGCGAGCGCCCGCACCCAGAGCGACGAGAGGTTCGGGCGCCCCACCTGCGGATCGATGTCGACGATCTCGCCGTTCACCAGGGCTCGGGTCTCGTCCGCCGGATCCACACGGCACATCGAGCCGTCCACGGACGGTGTGAGTGGCTGCCCTGCCGACGGCTGACACTCGGCGCTCGACGCCCACAGGACAGAACGCTGCAACAGCACCAGTCCCTCGTCGGAGTAAAGAGTGCCACCATGACTCGGAAAGCCGACGCGGCAAGCCGCAGCGACATCGGTCGAATCGACGATCGGGAAGTCGAGTGTCGAGCCGGTGTCGTAGACGAAGAGCGCCGCACCGTCGGGACCTTCCGCCAAGACCAGTGGGCCATCGTCGGGGAGCGTCTCGGTCGTCCACCCCCGGCCAACCGGCGCCGCGGCGCCATCGACGAAGAGCGAGATCGGCTCCTCCATGGCATGAAGGATCGGATGTTCGACCTCCACCGGAACGATCTCCGCGAGTTCCTGCAGCGGCGTCGCATCTTCCGCTGCGAACGGGGCAAGGCCGAGGGCCGTCCACGCCGAGGCCTTCAATGCCACGATCGGAATGGACGCCTTCAACAGGAAGGGTCGGAACTCAGACGAGCTCGTGGTGGACGACAACACCAGGACATCGGCAGACTTGATGTCGTCCGGATCGAGCACCTCATCGGCCACGACCGTCACGTTGAAGCGTTCGCTGAGGTGCGCCGCCAGCTGTTGGTCCAGTGAAGTCTCATCGTCCGGATCGATCGGATCGCCCACGACCAGCACGGCATCTGCCGAAGGTGTTGCCACGAGCGGATGCGCCTCGAACGCAGCACCGGCCGGGTTCAGCACCAACAGCGAAGCGAGCAGAGCAGCGATGAGCAACGCGAACGGCCATGCCGGACGCCGTGCTGAAGAGGTGGGTGTGTTCTGCATGTGGTGCCTGTGAGATCCGAACGAAGTTCGACCGCCCGCCGTGACAATCTTTGCAGACGAACGCGTCACAACCTGTGTCGCCCACCCGA
>CALBVR010000252.1 GCA_937969565.1 uncultured Acidimicrobiales bacterium
GGCCACGATCTCCATGCCGAGTCCGTGACCCAGGCCGATCATGCCGCGAACGATCGCCGCATCCGTCTCCTCCGTGGTCATCCGGCTGACGAACTGTCGATCGATCTTCAGGCGGTGACCGGGGAAGGTCCGGAGAATCTCTATCGACGAGTAGCCCGTGCCGAAATCGTCGAACGCAAAGTTCACGCCAATGTCGGCCAGATCCTGAATGCCCGCCATCACCCGTGCGACAGCGTGCCGCGACCCGACCTCCTCCGACAACTCGAGTTCGATGTTCGCCGGCCGCACCCCGTACTTCGCTGCCAAGCGCTTCACCGCACCGAAGAAGGAGCGATCCAGCAGCTGCAGGGTCGACGCATTGATCGCGATCCGGCGCTCCGGCTCCTCCTGCAGCCACTCGGCTGACTGAGCGAGCGCAGTCTCGAGCACCCACTCGCCGATCGCGATGATCTGCCCCGTCTGCTCCGCCAGACTGAGGAACTCGGCCGGGGAGAGTCGCCCGCGCTTGGGATGCTCCCACCGAATGAGCGCTTCCCGGGCAATCGGTTCGGCCGTTCCCACTTTGAAGATCGGTTGGTAGTGCAGCACGAACTCGCCGTTGCGAAGTGCCCGGTTGATCTCTCGTTCGAGGTTCCGGCGGGTCTCGTGCTCCGCCCGCAACGCCTCATCGAACACGTGCACCGTTGCTCCACCTTCGGCCTTCGCTCGATACATCGCAAGGTCTGCGGCGCTGAGTAGGCCTTCCGCCGACGTCGCATCGGTCGGGTAGCGGGAGATGCCGATCGACACCCGTGGTTCCACCGAGCCGATCATCTTCTGCTTGAGCGAATCCAGGATCGCCTCGGCGACCTCGCGAATCTCGTCGACCTCGTTGCGAAGCGGCAGGAGTACGACGAACTCGTCGCCGCCGATCCGTGCAACTGTTGCTGTCTCGGGCACCGCAGCGCGACACCGCTGGGCGATGTTCTGCAACACGCGATCCCCGGCGTCGTGCCCGATCGTGTCGTTGATGGCCTTGAAGTCGTCCACGTCGATGTGGAGCAGCCCAAAGCCGGATTGATTCGCGTCGGTGTGGCGCATTGCTTCCGACAGGCGATTGCTCAACAGCGAACGGTTGGCCGCTCCGGTGAGCGTGTCATGGCCCGCAAGATGCTCCAGCTTGCGGATCATCTGGTTGCGCTCCGCCATGTCCTCGGCACGCTGCAACGCCTGTGCGGCCAACGGCGCAAAGTAGGTGAGCACGTTCACGTGACGCCGCGTGTACATGCCCTGATGCTCGTGCAGACACAGGAACATGCCGCGCACCGACGGCGTCTCCAACGGCACACACAGGGCGGAGAGAAACGGCTCGTCAACCTCACGCGTCCACGGCTCGATCTGCTTCAGGTTGACGATCGTCGTGCCCTTGCCGTTCACCACCCGCTGAAACGCACCTTCCAGCGGAAGGCCGTCTTCCAGGAGATCCGGGCTGGTGGAAGCGACCCGGGTGAGTCGTCCGTCTGAACTCTCGATGAGCATCGCTGCCTCGTCGAGCGGCACGGCCTCATCGATCACCTCAAGGATGCCGATCAGCATCGCTTCGACGGAGGTCGCATCGGTCAATGCGGTGAGCCCGGCCAGAAGCGCTTGCGCTTCCTTCCGGGCGTTCGCTTCGTCTCGGCGAAGGTGCTCGACGACGACGAGCGCGTTTCGCAGATGCTCGATGTCGTTCGAGTCGCTCAGTTCGGGGCGGTCGCCGGCGTCATTCGTCGTCATGGAAAAGAACCACCGAAACCATGAGATTGCCGTGCTGGTTTTCCCCGCCAACCATGCAACCCTGCTCGCCGAACGTGAACGCACCACCGAACGGTGCGCCATCGATGGAGGCGTCCAGCGTGGCCGCCACCTGCCCCATCTCGCTCTCGACGGCCAGCATGCAGCCGGCACAGTAGATCACGAGGCCACCAGCGATCGCTGTGCGGTCGTCGCTGTCGTGGCGCTGCGCCAGCGTGCTGACGTTGGCTGCTCGGTTCACCAGGCTGGTCGCGTCACCGGTCATCAGGACCAGTTCCTGTCCGCTCTCCACCTCCGCAAAGAGCGCCAGGCCACCGTCCTCGGTCACCCGTTCCGGGTGGAGGAGGCTGTGGTAGGGGATCTGTCGTTCCGCCGACAACCGCACCTCGCCGACCCGCACACCCAGTGGATGCATGGTGGAGTCGGCCAGGACACTGCGATCGTCCACGTCGTCGCCGAGGGCGGCCGTGATCGCGCCGCCCGTCCACTCGTTGTATACCTCGGCGGCCGGGCGGCCATCGATTCGGTGCACCGTGCGGCCGTCGACCTCGGTGGCCGTACCCGTGACCGCCGTCGGCGAGTAGCCGCTGTGGAAGGAGAACGTGATGTCGGTCGAGGGGAACAACACGGCAACGCTGACCTGATCGCCGCCGATGTCGTCGCTGGTGAAGTTGAACCACTCGCCGGCGATCTCGTTGTCGGCGGCGGTGCCGCCGGCAACCGGAGCGGCGCCGCCGGTCTCCGAATCGATACCGGCCAGGACCGCTTCTTCGCTGCCAGGGGCGCTGTGCACCCACACGAGCGTCGGGAGTTCGCCCGGACGATCCGCAGCTTCCAGCGCAGCCTGAAACGCCGCGCGACCCGCTTTCTCGGGATCTTCGCCCAACGGAGCGGACGCCGTGCCGTAGGCGCCGTCGGGGTCGGAGAGGCCCCAGACGACCAGCCCATCCGTCGAGCCGCCATGGTGTCCGCCGTTCGACAAGGCGCCGCGGCATGACGACGCGCCAACCAACCGCTGCCGCGGAGCCAGATGGCGGAGGCGATCGTGCACAAGCGGCCCGAGGGGGGCACTGTGCCAGGACATCACCAGGTCGGGTTCCGCGCCGAGCTCGTCCCGCACCTGTTGGAACGCCATGTCGACGTCTGTCACGTCCAGCCGGCCGTCGCGACCCGCAACTGCGATCTTCATCGAAACCACACCTCTTCCGTTCGGTGTTGGAATCGACGATCCTGTTGGCGACCTTGACGGGCTCCGTCAGATTGTCATCGAACTGGCAAGTAGCGCCGCGTCGAGCGAATCGGCCGTCTAGGGCAGGTTGCGGCGGTGGCGTTCGCGTTCGAGGGCAGCGCCAACGGCGACCACGACGAGCCCGTTCAACGTCCACGATTCCGTCCGCGAGCTGGGCTCCCGCGTGAGCTCGAGCATCTCGTGGCGGGGCGCCCGTGTGGCCCGGCGAACGAACCCCATGCCACGCCGCGACGCAACCCGGGCAACCCGGCGTTTCGAGATGGGTGGGCCATGGCGTGCGAGCACGTGTCCTCCCGTCGTGACGTCGTGCGTGAACGTTGTTACACCGAAACCGGACGAGATGATCCTGCGAATTCGAAAAACTTCGCGTGGAATGCGATTCGTTGGAATCGGGGTTCTCCCATCATGACGGATGAGCAAGGACACGCGTCAGCCCCATTGGCGATTGGTCGGGCCATCGCCTTCGTTGGCGTCGTCCTGGCGGTGTGGGTGCTCCTCGCCATCCGGAACCCACAGCTGACCTACCACTTCGCTCCGCTCATCGCGGCGTTCGTCGGGCCCGCATCGCTCCGCACGATCGGCCCGGTCGATGCCGCCCGGGTCATTCCGGTCGCCGCTGCGACCAGCGTTGTGGTCGGCCTCGTGGCCGTGGTCCTCCACGTCACCGGCGGAATGGAAGGCCCGACCTTCTGGAACGACGGCCCGGCCCTGAGCGAAGCCATCCTCTTCGCCGTCCTCGGCGCCGCCGGCGGCACTCGAGTGGCCACCCGACCCAACGCCGGGCTCCTCGGCTCCGTCTTCGAAGGCTGAACCCCGAAGGGCGGTGAGTCGGCAACAGTCGCAGCTTCCAGTCAGGTCGACATCAGTTCGTTCCGATCAGCAATTTGACTGAGTCGCACCCGACCGAGGACATCCCAACTTGGCAGCAACTGGGGACATCGTTGAGGGCGCGTCCGCAATCAGGGACTCCCGCCATGGCCGGGTAGCGAGTCTCCAGAGGCGTATGAGGTGATGAAGGCCACCTACGGTGTGGTTCCGCCAGCGATCTTCGACCTCTACTCCGTGACCCGGTCGTTTGCGGCCGGAGAGGTGTTGCTCGCGCCGTTGGAAGCTGCTGTGTCCTGGATGGACAAGTTCGACGAGCTCGCGAAGGAATGCGGCCACGGCTCGGAGTTCTGGCCTTCGGGTGCGATCTTGTGGCTCAATCCTGGACTGGACGAGACAGTGGCGCTTCAAGTCGGCGGCGAGGACGATGGCCGCGTGTTC
>CALBVR010000253.1 GCA_937969565.1 uncultured Acidimicrobiales bacterium
CGGCAAGGACGAAAAGCTCGAGGACAGCCATTGCAAGGACCGGTCCGACGACGAGGACGAAGACGAAGACGAAGACGAAGACGAAGACGAAGACGAAGACGAAGACGAAGAAGAGTCCGACGACGACGACGAGGACGAGGACGAGGAAGAAGAGTCCGACGACGAGGACGAGGAAGAAGAGTCCGGAGACGCAGCCGAAGACCAGTCCGACGACCACCCGGGCCGAGGCAAGGCGAACGGCAAGAAGAAGAACTGACCCCCGACCCTCGGGCCTTGGCCGGCGTTCAGCCGGCCGGGGGCTCGAACGTCGGGTGGAACGAGAAGGCGTGGGCGGTCGGCCCGTGGACGGCCAGGTGGTCGATCCGTTCGCGTGCCTCTTCGAGCGTCGGAAGGTGCCCGGCGGGGATCCACCACATGGTGAGCACGGGAAGGTCTTCCATCGGCTGGAACCATTCGCGACGACGGCGGAGGAATCGGGCGTGGTCGGTCTTGAAGACGTAGTCCTTCAGCGTCTCGATGGATTCCCACACGGTGAGGTTCGGGAGGATCGTGTCGTCATCGAACGCCCGAATCGCCGTGGCGTTGCCAGAGTCGTCCTGGAGGCGCCAGACGAACCCCGGCGACTGCTCGGCGAGTTCGTTGATCGGATCGAGGTTCTCCATGAACTCGGCGACTCGGGGATCGTCCACCGGATGGTTCAGCCGTCCGATGTTGATCTGGGCAAGGTGCCATTCCTGTTTGGTCATGGTCGGGGCCTCCTGAGGAGCGGGTTCGGGTAGGTCGGCGGAGGTTTCGCCGAGCAGATAGCGGGGGCCGGCACCGAGGTCGGCGGCGGCATCTTCCGGGTTGTAGAGCATGCAGACGTCGAGCGACACGCATCCGCAGCCGATGCACCCGTCGAGGTGATCGCGCAGCGAGAGCAGGCGTTCGATGCGATCGTCGATCTCGGTTCGGAAGTCCTCCGAAAGCCGGGACCAATCGGCGGAGTCCGGAATCCGGTCGTCCGGGAGGACGTCGAGCCGGTCGTGGATCTCCCGCAGCGAGTAGCCGAGTCGCTGGCAGACGATGATCACGGAGAGCCGACGGATGGTGGAGCGGTGGAACCGGCGATGGCCGGCGCCGTCGGCGCTGGCGCCCTCGGTACGAACCGAGGCGATCAGGCCCTTGCGTTCATAGAAGCGGACGGCCGAGACCGAAACGCCGGTGCGTGCGGCAAGCGTGCCGATCGTGAGCAACCCGTCCGAATCCATGAACCTTCACCATAGTGCAGATTTCACAAACCTCACCATTGGGTCAGATTTAGGCATCCACCACGGCGAACTGACCCATCATTCCGGCGTCTTCATGCCCCATCAGGTGGCAGTGGTACATGTAGGTCGCCTCCGGCGGTGCCTCATGCTCGAACCGCATCAACAGTTCGACGCCGTTCCCGACATTGATCGTGTCGCGCCACCCAGCATCTTCGGGGGCGGGATCGCTGCCGTTCTGCGACACGACGAGGAACGACGTGCCATGCACGTGGAACGGGTGGGCGCCGCCGTTCACCGTCCAGAGCTCCCACGCGCCGCGTTGCGTCGCATGGTCGATCCGATCATGGTCGAACTCGTCGCCATTGATGGCGTTTCCGCGGAGGGTGAAGCTGCGCTCTGCGGCGACGTCGACCGAGGCCAACAACTCGGCCGCGACGGGAACATCGTTCATTGCGGAGGGCAACGGCGGGTTGTCGAGCAGCGCTTCGGTCACCCCGATGCGGAGAATGTCGAAGGCATCCTCCATCCCGCCATCCCCATTCACGTTTCGTGAGCGCAGGATGAGCTGATCGCCGACCGCACGGCCGGTGAGGTCGAGCACGATCTCACACCGCTCGCCCGGGCTCATTCGGACTGACTCGACCTCGACCGGAGCGTTGAGGAACCCGCCCTCACTCGCCACCTTCTGCATTGTGGAGCCATCGTCGAAGAAGAACTCGAAGACGCGCCCGTTGGCCCCGTTCAACAGCCGAAGCCGGTTGCGCTTGGCCTGCAGGTCGACTTCGGCACCGATGACGCCGTTGACGACGACGGTCTCCCCGAGGAACACGTTGCGTCCGATGTCGGTGTACATGGTGCCGTCGGCAAGGAAGGTCCGATCCTGGACGATGAGTGGGATGTCGTCGACGCCATAGGTGCTCGGAAGTCCGAGGCTGTCGCCGTTGTCGTCGTCGATGAGGAACATCCCCGCCAGACCCTGGATCACGTGCTGGCCGGTTCGTCCGTGGACGTGGCTGTGGTACCAGTTCGTCGACGCCGCCTGCGCGATCTCCATCGTGAGGTCCCACGACTCGCCGGGAGCGATGAGGTTGAACGGACCGCCGTCGATGTTCCCGGGGATGTGCAATCCGTGCCAGTGGGACGTGATGGCCTCGTCCAGTTCGTTCGTCACCGTGATTGGGACGGATTGGCCGGACCGCACCCGAATGGTGGGGCCGAGGAACGGCTGACTGAATCCCCAGGTTGCACTGGGAACGCCGTCGATGAACTCCGTTGTGGACGCGACCGCGACGAGGTGGAGACCTTCCCCGCCGTCTTCGAGCAGCGGAGGTATGGGCAGGGTGCCGGCGATCGTGATGGCGCTGGTGTCGAGGGTTTCGGGACCGGCGGTGGCGATCCGGTAACCCCACCAGCCGGCACCACCGGCCGCACCCAGCGCAAGGGCACCGATGGTGAACGACCGGCGCGACCACCCGGCGGTGGCGGCCGCATCCGGCCGTTCGATCTGGTCCCCGGATTCGCCCATGCGAGGAGCGTACGGATGGACAAGATTTGCAAGAAGTGCCGACCGGCACGAGCCACCCCGACCGGCATGTGCCGATCGACAGGTGCCATCGGCCAGACTCAGGGGATGGCAGCAGAACGCATCGTGTTGGACGGCGGTATGGGAAAGCACCTCGAACGCTCGGGGGCACCCTTTCGCCAGCCCGAATGGTCTGCGCTGGCACTGTTGGAGGATCCCGACGCCGTGCGTCGGGCGCACGTCGACTTCATCGAAGCCGGGGCCGACGTGATCATCGTCAACTCGTATGCGGTCGTACCGTTTCACCTCGGCGACGAGCGCTTCCTCGAGCGCGGATCGGAGTTGGCCACGCTGGCGGGGCGGCTGGCCCGCGAGGCGGCCGAGGCTGCGGACCGCCCGGTGCGCGTCGCGGCATCACTCCCCCCGTTGTTCGGCAGCTACCAGCCCGAGCTCTTCCGGCCCGAAGATGCGCCGGCGATGTTCGACCTGCTGGTTGCCGCCCAGGCGCCGTTCGTCGACCTGTGGATCGGCGAAACGGTGAGTTCGATCCCGGAGGCCGAGTCGATCATGGCGGCGGTGGATCGCCATGATCCGTCCGCCGAGTTGTGGATGTCGTTCAGCGTGCCGGACGAGCCGCCGGGCGACGTCGTCGACCTGCGCTCGGGCGAGTCGGTCGCCGACGCGGTGGCGACGGTGCAGGATCGGGTGGCGGCGGTGCTGTTCAACTGCTCTCCGCCGGAAGCGATCACCGTTGCGCTGGGACACGTGCACGCCACCCTCGGTCCCGACACGGAGATCCGCACCGGCGGGTACGCCAATGCCTTCGCACCCAAGCAGGAGGGCTACGCCGCCAACGAGGTCGTCCTCGGGCGCCGGGAGGATCTCACGCCGGCCGAGTACCACGATGTCTGTGCAGGTTGGATCGCCAGCGGATCGTCGATTGTCGGCGGGTGCTGCCAGATGTTCCCTGAGCACATCGCCGCGTTGTCCGACCGCGACGACACTTCGGGCGCTTAGCTGCCTTGTTCCGGAGCGAACCCGGCAGCCACCTCATTGAGGATCCGCTGGAACTCGCCGCTCATCGACGCGGCGACACTCTCGGCTTCGGATCCATACAGGTACGTCCAGATCGAGAGGCCGGCCATCCCGCCGTGTGACTCGGCGCCGATGAATGCGGTTCCGGGAAGTGGTTCCTCCAACCGCAGCAGGTACTTGACGGTGCGTTCGATGGCGTTCGGGTTTTCGATCGCGGTCACGGTGCCCACAAGACGGGGCACGCCATCGCCACCGGTCGCCACGTCGGCACCCGCTTCGGCAGTCGCCGGCAGCCCGAGGGCATCCGCCAGGGCAGCCCAGGCCGTGTCTGCGTCGATGGGAACGTAGGTCATGGGCAGGCTGGCGACGGCCGCCTCGCCTGCGTGGTACTCAAGGTGAAGACGCAGGTTCGACAGGAAGATGAGCCATCCCTCGTGCATGGCGTCGTACTGGTCGTCCCATTCGTCACCCTGACCGAAGCCAGAGTTGATGAGGCGCACCACGCAGCTTCCGCCGTCACGGGCCTCGACCAGCCACTCGAACACGAGACCCTCACTCGGGTCGCCGCCGTCCAACACCAGTCGATTGGGTGCGTCCCATTCTGCGACGCGGCCGCTCACCTGCATTTCCGGCGCCTCGCCGAACGAGGCAGTCATCGCTCCCCCAGCGACCGGCTCGATGGTGTGCGGCACATACCAGGAGCTGACGCCCGGTCCGGTGGCGATCGCCTGCCACACGGCTTCGGGGGTGCCGGGCACCTCGATCTCGAGTTCGATCTGGCGGCGGTCGTCGGTCATGACGAGGACTCCTTGGTTTCGGTTGGGGCGATGGGATGCGAGGCGACGACCAGGCGATAGGGCCGGCCGTCCGGAGCCTCTTCGGCGTGGTACTTGGCTGCCAGCTGGGCCACAGCGGCTCCGAGTTCGTCGGCGAACGCCGCTCGTTCCGCCGGTGAGGCGAAGCGGAGCTCGGTGTCGATGGACAGCGTCGCCAGCGGCTTACCGGCAGCCTGGGCCTTGCGAGCGAGGGCGCCCACTTCGCCAACGAGCCGCGCTCCGAGCGCAATCAAATAGCTGGTGGAGAGCCGGTCGAGCGACTGGGGGTTCGTGGAAGACTCCCCCATCACCTCTGGCGCCAGCGCATAGCCGGCGGCGGACGCCATGAGGACCCGTTCGGTCAGCCCACGGCGGGGTCGTTCCTCCACGAGCTCGACGAGACCGTGCTCCTCGAGCAGGCGAAGGTGATAGTTCACCTTCTGTCGGGGCAGATCCAGCGCGGCTGCGACCGTCGACGCGGATCCGGGCTCGCGAAGCTGCCGAAGGACACGGGCACGCATCGGATCGAGCGCGATACGAGCGACTTCGGGTTCGTCGATGACGGCCACGTCCTGCATGGGCCCATCTTCGTATTGACAAATTGATTTGTCAATAGGTCAGATCGGCGGCCCGAGGAGATCCCAGAGGTTTCCGGCGATGTCGCGAAAGACGACCACCTGGCCGTAGGGCTCGCTGCGCGGCTCCGAAGTGAATTCGACCCCGCCGGCGCGCATGCGCTCATAGGCCTCGGAGAAGTCATCCACCGTGAGGAAGAAGCCGACCCGACCGGCGAGCTGGTTCCCCACCACGGCCTGCTGTTCGGGTCCGTCGGCCTGCGCCAGGAGAATTCCGGTCTCGGCACCGCGTGGGCGCACGACGACCCATCGTTTGGGTCGACCATCGTTTGTGGTGGAAGGGCTGTCTTCCACCAGTTCGAAGCCGAGGACGTCGACAAAGAACCGAATCGCCGGGTCGTATGCGTCGACCACGATCGTCACGAGGTGCATCTGTGCCATGCGGCAGGCTAGCCCCCTAACATCGTGCGATGGCGCTGCTCAAGGACCTGGCGAACTACCTCGCCGAACACACCAACATGACCGTGCACGAGGCGGTGTTGCTGATGTCGAGCGACGAGGACCTTCCGCGGGCACGCCTGACCCGCAAGGGACTGTCGCGCCATGCGCTGCTCCGTGCTCCCGCCGGGCTGTTCTTCTGCGACCTCGGCGCCGACCCGGACGCCTACTTCTTCGCCGAACTGGCCGAAGACCGGGTGGAGGTCGGCGAACTCACCCGCTTGGACCCCAAGGTCACCCTTCGCATCGAGGAGAACTGGCCGTCGAAGAAGGTCAAGATCGACGACCGGTACTACGTGTTGCCACGCAACCATGCGGGCGCGCTGACCGAGCTTCTTGCCGCGGCGCCGGCCAAGAAGCGTCGGCGGTAGTTCAGCCGGCGAAGTCGCCGATGGCGCAGGCCGTCGCTCGAACGCTGCCCTGGCCGGTGGCGGTCTCCCCCTGGTCGTCGGTGACGACGATGGTGATCTGGTGTGGACCGGTTTCGGTCCACGGTCCAACGGCACCGGTGTAGACCGAGTCGGTCCGCGGCAGCAATGCGACCTC
>CALBVR010000254.1 GCA_937969565.1 uncultured Acidimicrobiales bacterium
GTTGGTGGCGCCGCACACGAACGGAACCGTGAAGGCCCACTTGTCGATGTGGTGAGCCTCGTCTGCGGGCGTGAGCACTTCGGACTCGTCGACATAGTCGACGCCGAGCGCCTCGAGGATCTGTGCCTCGACGAAGTGACCGATGCGGGCCTTGGCCATCACCGGGATGGTGCAGACCTCCTGGATGCCTTCGATCATCTCGGGGTCGCTCATGCGGGCGACGCCGCCGTCGACACGGATGTCGGCCGGCACGCGCTCGAGCGCCATGACAGCAACAGCTCCCGCGTCTTCCGCGATCTTGGCCTGTTCCGGGGTGACGACGTCCATGATGACGCCGCCCTTCAGCATCTCGGCGAGACCACGCTTGACCAGCTGTGTGCCGGTGGTCTGCTCGGTGTTCGACTGCTCGTTCATGACCGTGATGCTACCCAGCCCGTGGCAACTTCAACGGATTGGGTTCACCACGATTTTCCAGGGTGCTGAGCAACTCAGCGGAGGTCGTCGACCTCGGCCAGGGTGAGTTCGCGATGGGTGCCCTCAGGCGTCAGCGACACCCAGGTCATCCCCGGCGCGAGCCCGATGGTCTGCCCGTCCTGCGTGGTCAGGGTGTACGGGTCGCGGGCAAACTCACGGGTCCACGTTCCCTCGACTCGAAAGCCGTTCGCGTACACGATCGCGGGGCCCGAACCGATGGTCTGTGCATCCACTGATGCCGCGTCGATTTGGGAGGCCACATACGTCGTGATGAGCACCACGACGTTCGCGGGCGCAACATGCGTCCCGTCCTGCGTCACGTGCGGCTCGCCGGACTGGTAACGGAGGTAGCCGCCGACCTCATCGTCCCAGCGGTATGCGGCCTCGCTGCTCGCCTGAACCCACGCGCCCGGCGACGGCACGCCAAGCGCCACGACGGTGTCGGAGAAGTCGAACACCGGGCTCGGTGGCGATGCGTCCTCGTTGGCGAGCTCGAGCATCTCCGGCCCGCCCACCATCAGATTGTCGGGGGCCGAGAAATCGTTGTTGCGATAGAACGGTGACGCACCCGTCTCGGCAGTCACCCGGGTCAGCACACCGGCGTTGTCCGCTTCCGCCAGCTGCGCAGCGACGCCAGCGTTGGAGCCCGAGTAGCCGAAGATCGGGTTGTTCAGGTTCGAGACGACGTCGATGTCGGTCGTTCGAGCCGAACGAATGGGGCCGATCTCGTCCGGAACCGACGAGTGGAAGACGGCCGCGAAGCGGGTGGCGTTCGCCTCGATCCGCTCTTCGTAGACGACGTCGGCATGGTCCAGACCGATCTGTGCCTCACGAGAGTTTGCGTTGTTGTTCGAGATCTTCAGCACCAGCGCCGGCGTGGTGGGAGCGTCGGCGTCGCCGAGCGGTTCGCCGGTCAGGGGGAACACCGGCCCGAGGTCGGCGGGCGCCTCGGTGGTCGTGGTCTCGACGTCACCGTCCTCCATCGCTTCCTCTTCGCTGTCGACGGATTCGGGGGCTGCCGTGGTTGACGTGGTGGTCGTGGTATCCGGACCAGCGTCCGTCTCTTCCCCGCCGCCGCAGGCGGAGGCGAGGAGTGCGAGCGCGCAGAACAACGCGACGGTCTTGCGCAACATCAGAGCTCCCCAAGCACTTCGATTCGATGGCCGATCGGAACGCGGATCGACTCGGGCGGCACCAGCCACGCTGAACCGAGCGCATCGCCGCCGTCCACATCCGTCGGGGCTTCGCTGATCCGTTCGAGCGCGGTCCGCAGGCCTGGCGGGTAGCGGGTGAGCTGCACGCCTGACAGGTCGAACTGCACCATGCCGTTCTCGCTCACACCCCACTCACGGGCGACCCGACGCTGCGCATCGGTGACTGCCCACGGAGCCGACGCGATGAGCGTCTCATACTCGGAAGCGCCGGACGAGATCTTGCTGAGACTGTGGGCGACGACGCCTTCCATCTCCATTGCGTTGAGGGTCGCAATCAGGCCGCTAGTGGCCACCAGCGAGTTGGTGCGGCCGGAGAGCGTGGCCACGTTGAGCGCCGGACTGTCGATGACATGGAGTTCCGGCTGGTCGATACCGGTGCTCAGACAGAGGCTCTCGAGCACGTTCCGGATGCGGGCGCCTTCGCGTTCGGCCGGTGGACGGACACCCAGCGATGTCAGGACGGCGCTTTGCGCTCTGCGCCACATGAACCACACGACGAGCAAGGCTGCCGGGATCGACAGCACGACGAGCGGCCACCAGATCACTGCGCCGACGATCGCCACAAGGACGAACGTGACCACCGCAGGGATCGCGAAGATGAAGAGGATTCGAGAGGGCACGTTCACCTCGGGTTCGGGGGCAAGGTCATGATAGAGCCGCGACGCTGGGATGGTGTTGCATCGCGGCCGCCCGGTCAGGTCGGGACGAGCTCGTGATACGCGTTCTGGTAGATCCCGGCGAGACGCCGCATGGAGAAGTGATCGGCACGATCGCGTCCGGATCGAATGAGTTCGTCGCGTTCATTCCGATCGCCGAGCACGGCCTCGAGCGCTCCGGCGAGCGCAACCGCGTCGTCTGGGGGCACCAGGCGGGCGTCCTTGCCAAGGCGAGCCACCCGGGCATAGCCCGGCAGATTGGACGCCACCACGGCGGTCCCGGCGGCCATTGCCTCGAGCAGAACGATCCCGAACGACTCGCCGTGCAACGACGGAGCACAGAAAACGTCGGCCCCTCGCATCGCTTCGGCCTTCTCGGCATCATCCAGTTCGCCCAGCCACGAGATGCGCGGATCACCGGCGTGCAACGTCTGAAGCCGGGCGGTCTCGGGCCCGGTGCCCGCCACCCACAGACGAACCGAGGCATCGAGGTGCGCCATCGCGTCGAGCAGCACGACGAGCCCCTTCCGTTCCTCGTGCCGCGCCACGAACAGAATTGTTGGCCCTTCGGCTTTGCGAACGGGTCCGTCCCGGAACTCGGCCACATCGACGCCGTTGAAGACGATCTCCCACGAACCGCCGAGCGCTTCGTAGGCAAGGGCCTTGGCATCCTCTGACACGGCAAACCGACGATCGATCCGTCGGGCACCGCGTGCGAAGAGTGGGCGAAGCGTGTCGTAGCCCACGCTCGCACCGGCGCGATGGAACGTCGCCACGATCGGCGCCGGCTTCAGCAACAGGGCCGTCATCGCCGGCCCCGGCGCCATCGGCTCGTGAAGATGCAGCAGGTCGAAGTCCTCGTCCCGGAGCGCCCGAATCGTCCGGAGCTGCGCCGCTGGGTCCGGGGCGATGGGAGCAACCGAGCCGTTTGCCCCCGTCGGAATGCAGTTGCCGAGCGGAGTGACGAAGGGTTCGGGCGGAGGGCCGTCGCATGGGGCGAGCACCCGAACCGACTCCCCCGCCGCACGAAGCGCCCGCGCCAATCCGAGGATCTGCCCCTGAACGCCGCCCGGGACCGTCAGGCTGTACGGGCTGATCATGCCGATTCGCATCAGCAGGCCCCGTACAGCTCCGGCACCGGCCGACCGAGCGCCTTGAAGTCGCTGGGCCATCCGGGCTGGAGAACGTGCCACTGCTCCGGTGCGGCCCGAATGAACCGTCCGAGCTCGTTGGCGATGAGTTGGGTCACGCGCTGCACGTCGTCGCGGAAGCGTCCTTCACGCTCGACCGGGATGGGCGCACGGCATTCGGCAAAGTGCCGGTCGCCGCGGAAGAACACCGCCGTGGGCAACAAGGGGGCTCCCGTGCGCAAAGCCACGGTCGCCGGACCCGCGGGCAACATCGTCCGTTCACCGAGGAAGTCCACGGGCACGCCGGCGGCACCGGCCACCACCCGATCCGCCAACAGACAGACGACGTGACGAGCCTTGATCGCGTCGAGGATCGCCGGGCCGGCCGTGGCCCCAACGGGCACGATGTTCATCCCGAGCGACTCGCGAAAGGACAGAAACCAGTCGAACAGCTCCGGCGGTTCGAGCGGCTCGACGACGGCGGTCACCTTGATCGACTCGATCCGTGCCAGCCAGAAGGCCGCCCACTCCCACCCTCCGAGATGGGGCATGACGAGGATCGGACCGACCCCGCGTTCGATCGACGATCGAATGTGGTCGAACCCCTCGTAGTCGAACCCCTCGTCCACCGTCCGGTCATCGAGGCTCGGCAACCGGAAGCTGTCCAGGTAGTAGCGGGCGTACGCCTCGAAGGTGCGGGAGACGAGTCGTTCCAGTTCTTCCTCCGAGAGCTCCGCGCCACGAATACGGCGGAGGTTGCGTTCGACGATGACCCGACGGTCGCCGGCAAACAGCGCGGCGAAACGGCCGCCGAGCTGTGTCGCTCGACCGCTGACGGCCCGCGGCGCACGCTGCGCCAGAACGGACGCAACCTGGTACGACGTGGTTGCGTCTGGGCGAAGAGGCATTGGGGAAAGGGGCTCGCCTACTGCTTGCGCCAGCGGCCGGACAGCGGCTCACGCTGACTCCGACGGGCGTCGCGGGCCCGTCGACGGTTGACCGGACGCTGCGGCGGCTGCGGGCGTCCCACGCTCGCCTGCTTCCAGACCTTGAAGAACCGCTGGATCGCCGTGATCAGCGTCAGACCGAACATCACCCACAGCGTGGCGATCAGGAGGTTCGGTGAGAACGTTCCGAGGAACAAGCCGATACCGAGAGCGATGAAACGCTCGGCCCGTTCCATGAGCCCGCCCTTGGCGTCGAAGCCGAGCGACTCCGCCTTCGCCCGCTGATACGAGATCATGAGCGCCACGCCCATCACCGCAACAGGAAGCATGTGGTACTGGTCGTCCCGCACGTCGGAGAGGTACCAGGCCACACCGCTGAAGAGCAGGATGTCGGTGAGGCGATCGGACACCGAGTCGAAGTAAGCGCCGCGGGTGGACGACGTTCCCGCAGCCTTCGCGATCGCCCCATCGAGCAGATCCGGAAGACCGGTGGCGACCATCAGGACGAGACCCCATCCGAGGTTTCCGGTGGCGATGACAACAGCCGCTGCGGCCGACATGCCGATGCCCACCAGCGTCATCACGTCTGCGGTGATGCCCATGTTGACGAGCGCTGCACCGACGGGCTGTACGCCACGATCGACTTGGTCCCGCATGTTTCCGTCGAACATGTCGACTCCTTCTCCGAGGGGTTGGCGACCACGCTAGCGGCAGATGCCCGGGGGCGCCCATGGGCGTCGGGCACCCCGGATCGCGTCGGTGGCGAGCGCTAGGCTGCGGTCATGGGAGACCGCTACGACAGCCTTCAGCCACCGAACATCATCGCCGCCATCAAGTCGATGCCCCGACGGTGGACCGACGCGCTCTACGTCGCTCCACCCAAGAACATCGAGGACTTCTTCACGGTGGACGGGCCCGACGGCGTCTCCGCAGCTGAGGATGCCGGAGCGACCATCGCGCTGGTGACGATCCTGCAGGACGCAGTTCGTACAACCAGCTACAACGAGCCGGAGGCGCTCGGCTCCGAGGTCATGTCCGCCATGGCCAACACCGGCAGCGGTTCCTGGCCCGCCAGCTCGGTCGACGCGCTCGAACAGATCGAGGCACTGATGGAGGCCTTCGCCAGCCGCCTCGAGGCGTTGACGACCTCCGACTGGGGAAAGTCCGCTCGCACACCTGATGGCACCGCGACCCTCACCGACGTTGCCCGTGGGGCTGTTCGGGTCACGGCCGACCGGCTCGCCCGAGCCGAACGGACGATCCGCTCGGTCAGCTGATCAGGAGCTCGGCTCCAGCGCCGCCCAATCCTCGGGGTTGTCCTCGACGATCTGATGGATGATCTCGGCGTCGACACCGTCGACCATGATGAACGCCCGGTGCTTCGGCGGTGACTCGTTCGAATAGGCGAGGATCCGCCAGGTGGGGCGGCTACGAAGACCGCGCCACGCCATCTGTGCCGAGGCGTGCCCGACCGGGAAGCCCAGCGACTTGGTTGCCGCCACGAGCGCATCCTGTTCGTCGACGGCCAGATCCCAACCCGCCTGGAGGTGGTACAGGCCCACCACGATGAGACCGGCGGCGGCGAGCGCCAGACCGGAGTTGATCAGCACCGGACCGTCGTTGCGGTTCGCGAACCACAGCACCAGGCACACGATCCCGATGAGCACATACAGCACGCCGGGGATTCGCCGCTTGCTGTTGTTCGGGAACAGGTACGGGCCGACGAAGTCGACCGCGTTCAGATCTTCCGGAAGCTCATCGACGTAGTCGTCGACCTCGGAGGCGTGTACCGCTTCGGGTTCTTCGGCGTCGTTCTCGTCCATCTCGCTCACGTCCCGAGGTTACGCAGCTTCAGTCGGTTGGCCACGCCGAACGAAGACGTTTCCACGTATCGTCCAACGATTCCGGGAGAACCCGGGTCTCCGCGAGGCTCGTCATGAAGTTCGTGTCTCCGGCCCAACGGGGCAAGACGTGGACGTGGATGTGATTGGGAACGCCCGCCCCCGATGCCCGACCCAGGTTCATGCCCATGTTCACGCCATCCGGCTGGTATTCGGCCTTGACGGCCTGGATGCCCATGCGCACACCTTCGAAGAGCTCGACGTAGGTGTCTGAGTCGAGATCTTCGAGGTTCTCGACCCCCTTCTTCGGCAGCACCATGAGGTGGCCGGACGTGTACGGGTAGGCGTTGAGCAGGGCGAAGCACCGCTCACCCCGCCACAGGATGTAGGTGACCGAGTCGTCGAGTCCGGACTGCTCGATGCCTTCGAACAAGGTGAGTTCGGGGTCGATGCCCTTCGTCCGTTCGTCGTCATCAGCGAGGATGTACGGAATCCGCCACCCCGCCCAAAGGTGGTCCATCATGATCGAGAACCCCTAGGACTTTGCGTCGACTTCGGCGGTCAGCCGCTCGATGAAGTCGGCGACGGTGACGTCGCGCTCCACGTCCTTCACGCCCCGAGCGTTCACGCCGACCGTGTCGTTGGCGACATCGTCGTCGCCGACCACGAGTACGTACGGGGTCTTCTCGACCTTGCCGCGGCGGACCCGCTTGCCGAGCGGATCGGTGGCCGGGTCCAACTCGACTCGGAAGCCGGCGGCCTTGAACCGATCCATGAGCGCATAGGCGTGGTCCTCGTGGGCTTCGGCCACCGGGAGGATCTTGATCTGCACGGGGGCCAGCCACGCGGGGAAGTTGCCGGCGTAGTGCTCGATGAGCACCCCGAAGAACCGCTCGATCGACCCCATGAGGGCACGGTGGATCATGACGGGGCGCTTGCGTTCGCCATCGGCGGCCACATATTCGAGGTCGAAGCGTTCGGGCAGGTTGAAATCCAGCTGGATGGTGGAGAGCTGCCAGGCGCGGCCGATGGCGTCGCGTACATCGACGTCGATCTTCGGGCCGTAGAAGGCACCGCCGCCTTCGTCAACGATGTAGTCGAGGCCATGCGCTTCGAGGGCGGAGCGGAGGCCGTCGGTGGCGGAGTCCCAGATCTCGTCGTCGCCAACGGACTTCTCTTCCGGCTTCGTGGAGAGCTTGGCCTGGAAGTCGGTGAAGCCGAAGGCCCGCAGTACCGAGAGAACGAAGTCGAGCAGGTCGGCCAGTTCCTCCTGCACCTGTTCGCGGGTGACGAAGATGTGGCTGTCGTCCTGGGTGAATCCGCGGCTGCGCATGAGGCCATGCACGGCGCCGGAGAGTTCGTACCGGTAGACGGTGCCGAGCTCGAAGATCTTCTTGGGCAGCTCACGGTAGGACCGCTGGTTGCTCTTGTAGATCATCACGTGGAACGGACAGTT
>CALBVR010000255.1 GCA_937969565.1 uncultured Acidimicrobiales bacterium
GGCGACAGTCGTTCGAGCACGGCGAGGAAGCCAAGCGTGACCGACTCCTGCAGGAGCAGCGGATCCGCCGGGTCCTCATCTGCCGGGAGGCCGTCGAACCAGGGTTCGGACAACCACGGACCCACGTACTGTTCGCGGCGATGCTGGGCCGACTTGAGCCGGTCAAGGGCAAGCCGAGTCACCACGGTCGTCAGCCAGGCGGGCGGGTTGTCGATCGTTGCTCCGGACGCCGCATACCGGAGCCACGCTTCCTGCACGACGTCCTCGGCATCGTCGGGGGTACCCACCAACCGATACGCCACGCCGAGAAGGCGGCCACGTTCCTGTTCGAAGAATTCGGCGTCGGCCACGATCAGTGCACCCTCGGGCGGGTCTCCACCATTCGAATCGCCGCCGCGGCAGCCGCCCGGGCGCTGGCCAAACTGGCGTCGGCGAGATGACCGTCCGGACCGACCCAGTCGCCGGCGAGCGCCACGTGGTCGAAGCCACTGTCGGACACCGTGGGCCGTCCGGCCAGGCCGCCACCGGCAGCCGTTGCGATTGCGCCAACCGTCGTCATCCGATGCAGCCTACGACGCACGACGATGTCGCTCTCCGCCACACCGGCAAACGAGGCGAAGGCCGTGAGGCCATCGACGTTCGGTTCCGCCTCCGGAGCGAGGTACTCCACGAGCGCAGCATGCCAGTGCCCGGCCGGTGCAAGTTCAGCTGCGGCGGAGTGGTTGGAGAAGTAGAAGGGCACATCGCCGCCGAGCACGAAGTTCTGACCAGGCTTCGCTGCGAGGCCGAGATCGAGGCAGCTGGCCGCGGCAGGCGGGCCTGTTGGCAGTTCCCGGCCGAGCAATCGAGCGGCCTGTGCGGGATCACCAAGTGCAAGGATCACGGCCGCCGCATCAGGCAGGTGATCCACCGTCGTCCCGGTGCGGACGGTTACGCCCAGCGTCGCGGCGAGTTGATCCACCATCGTCTGCCAGCCGCGGTCGAGGTAGAGCACGCCCGGGCCGAGGGCCAGCTGCAGTTGGGAAATCGCGACCTCCGCGCTGAGCCGATCGGGGTCGTTCACGTAGGTGGACAGCCGGACCAGCGCGTGCAGAAGGGTACGCGCCCGTCGGTCCTTCACCGAACCTTCAACCCACTCGCTGACGGTCCGGTCAGCGAAGCGGGCCGACCGGAGTCGAGGGAGCGAACCGAGCAGCCGGCCGATCTGGGCCTTCCCACGAACGCCAAGCGCCCTGGTCCGAAACAACGTCCCCGGCCCGGCCGGCGCGATCTCGGCTCGACCGTCGAAGACGACGCGCCCCGCAACAGCCGGCGGCCCACCGGTCACCTTCACACCGAGTTCGTCGAGCACCTCCTGCCCAACGCCACCCCGATACAGGGCGTGCGGGCCCTGGTTGAGAAAGAACCCATCTCGGTCGTCGGTGGCCGCCCGGCCGCCAAGCCGAGCGCTGCGCTCGAGCACCGTCACCGAATGCCCGGCCCGGGCCACATAGGCGGCAGCGGCGAGCCCTGCGAGCCCGCCGCCAACGATCACCACATCTGTCGTGTTGTCATCCATGTCGTATCGACGAGACCGCTTTCAGAAAAGTGACATGGTTCTGGAAGCGGGTACTACCGGTGCGCGCGCATTCGGTCGACCAGCAGGAAGGCGCAAGCGCTGACGAGCCCGCCAAACGTGGCGAGCATCACTGCTGGGTCGTCGATCACTGCGGTCGGATCGATCGTGCGCATGAAGGGCACCGAGACGAGCGCAACCATCCAGCCCATTCCCATCGTGAGCAGGGCCATCTGTTCGCTGTTTCGATCCCAGCGCTGTTCGAGCACCCAGAGGAACACGGCCATCTGGGCGAGCAGGTAGAAGACCGACGGGCTCACGGCACCACCGGCAACGAAGACGAGGTTCATCGTCATACCGGCAACGAGTGCGATCCGTCGACCGAAGCCGGTGACGAGCGCCAGGCCGACAAGCCCCTGCAGCATGACCACGCCGACGATGACGGCATTGATGTTCGGCTCCACAAACAGCTCGGCGAACGTGTCGAACCATGGCAGCCGAGTGTCCGCATGTTCGGTGAGGAACTCCTCGATCGTCGCTCCGGACCACCACTCGCCGTCGATCACCTTCTCCGTTGCTGCCCGGAGCCAACCGAGCCCGATGAAGGTCTGAATCAGCAACACCCAGACCGGCGTCTGACGCAGGCGGGCAAGCGTGGCGTCGACGACGCCGGAGGGCGCCACTTCGACCGGCGGCGAGGTTGAGGTTGGGGCGGAGGGGGGTGCGGTCTGTACCGATGTCATGCCACCACCCAAACGGCAATCTCAAAACACAGGCTCAGCCAAACCAAAAGCTCACGTAAGACCAGCGGTGGTTTCGCTTCGAGTGCGTCCGAGCATCCCGGCTGGGATTACTCCCTACACGAGATACACCCGTTTTTTGTTGTCAATAGGTTCGGGTGCGATTCCACGGGTATGATCGAGGTATGGATACGTGGCAGTTCCTCACCAACCACACACACGTGCTGATCGCGTTGCGCCGCAACCCCGACCTTCGCCAGCGCGAGATCGCCGACATGGTCGGCATCACCGAGGGCGCCGTCCAGCGCATCATCGGCGAACTGGAAACCGCCGGCTGCCTCACCCACGAACGTGTGGGCCGTCGCAACCACTACCAGATCCTCGAAGAGAACGATCTCCGCCATCCGATGGAGAACAACCACACCCTCGGCGAGCTCCTCGCCCTGCTCGAGGACTGACCTCCCCGACTTCAGTCCTCGCGAAGCTGCTGAAGCTCCTCGTAGTTGACGAAGCACCGCTGCAACAGCTCGTCATAGAGCCGGTCAGGGTCATGCTCGGCGGTGATCCCGCCGGACAGCTCACTCATCATGAAGCCATGAATCGCTGCCACCGTCATCCGCACACGGCTCTCATACACGGCATCGGGCCAGCCACCGCCTGAGCGCCCGAACCGCACAAGCTCCTCGACCATTCGGTCGCGAAGTCCCGCCTCGCCGAACGGATCCCCTCCAGGTTCGCGCACGATCAACATCCGGAACTGCGCGGGGTTGGCCAAACAGAACTGTCGATAGCCCTGGGCCGCCTCCATGAAAACACCGAGAATCGTCTGCTTCGATCGATCGTTGGCCGCATGCGAGATGGCGACATCGAAGATCTCGTTGACCGACCGGATGGCGCTCCGATACATCTCGTCGACCAGCGCGTCCCTCGAACCGAAGTAGGTGTAGATCGACTGGGTGGTCGTACCCGCTTCGAGTGCGATCCGACGATTCGTCAGTCCCGCCACGCCGTCGACAGCAAAGATCGCATGCGCCGCATCGAGCAGACGCGAACGCATCTCGTCCGCCTTCTGCTGTCGCCCGGTGGGTGGAACGTCGTCCATGAGGGAGCCGCCTGTTCTCGGCCCGCCGGTTTCAATTCACCATATCATTTCGATCTGATATGGTTTTCCCATCGCCGCCGATACGGGGTGTTCCTGTCCGCAAGGTCCGGAGCACCCCGTTTCTGCTTTTTGCGCGCCGGTCAGCTCGCCCGGCGCCGACCGACCCACACGGACCACACGAGCACCTCCCGGTCGCGGCGCTGGTCGGCCTCCCACTCCCCCAACACGTCCCGGTACTCCTCCGCCCGAGGGCTCTGTGACACATCCGCCCATCGCTCGAACGCGCGCCTCGTTCGCTCCAGGTAGCCGTCCCAGTCGTGCGCTGAAGTGGTGACGCGCCCGAGCACATCGAGCTCATGCTCATCGAACAAGACGTCGATCTCCGACGCACCCGGAAGCCGCACACGGGTGTCGGAGTTGACGGCATCGGATCGGCGCATGTCGCCGATCGCCACTCGACCACCCGGACGAACCCGTTCCGCCACAGCTCGCACCGTGCCGCCAAGGCCGTGCCACACCCACGAAGCGCCGAGACAGGCAACGAGATCCGCTCCCTCCACCCGATGATCGCGTGCCTCGCCAACGATCCAGTCGAGTCCATGAACACCACGCGCCCGATCCACGGCTGCGGCAATCATCCACGGCGACAGATCAACGCCAGAACCGCGTATGCGCGCCCGCTCGGCCAACCGCAACAGGAGCGCTCCGCCGCCGCAGGCCAGGTCGACGGCCACATCGCCATCGGCGGGTTCGAGTAGATCCACGACAGCGTCCAGATCTGCGCTCGACATCGGACTCGCGATCTCCAAGCCGTGGTGCAACGCCTCGAACACCTCGAACCGTTCGAACAGATCGTCGACATCCAGGCCCGGCTGGATGCTCACGCTCGACGGCAACACTGGACGGCCCATCGAAGCAGCATGTCAGACCAACGAATCCACGTCCGCGATCGCCCACGACGCCGATCCGCGGACCGGCGTGCGACACTTGCGGGATGGCTCGTTGGCAATTCTGGATCGACCGTGGCGGCACCTTCACCGACGTCGTCGCCCGCCGCCCCGATGGGTCACTCGTGACCCACAAGCTCCTGTCCGAAAATCCCCGGCACTACCCTGACGCCGCCATCCAGGGCATCCGCGACCTGCTCGGAACTCGCGCCGGAGAACCGCTCGACACCGACCAGATCGAGTCCGTCAAGATGGGCACCACCGTCGCCACGAACGCGCTCCTCGAACGTGAGGGCGAACCCACGGCGCTCATCACCACGAGCGGCTTCGCCGACGTTCTCCGCATCGGCTACCAGGCACGACCAGACCTCTTCGCCCTCGACATCGTGCTCCCCGAAATGCTCTACCAACACGTCGTCGAAATCGACGAACGGGTCACGGCGACCGGCGATGTCCTCACCGCCCTGGATCTCAACCACGCCCGCGTCGCGCTCGAAACCGTCCGAGCGAACGGCATCGACTCGATCGCCATCGCATTGCTCCACGGGTACCGCCACACCGACCATGAAGCTCAGCTCGCCGAGCTGGCGGCCGACATCGGCTTCGCCCAGATCTCCGTGAGCCACGAGGTCTCCCCGCTCATGAAGCTCGTGTCCCGAGGCGACACCACCGTCGTCGACGCCTACCTCTCCCCCATCCTTCGACGGTACGTCGCACAGGTTGCCGGAGAGCTCGGCGACACCCGCCTGATGTTCATGCAGTCGAACGGCGGGCTCACCGACGCACACGCCTTCCGCGGAAAGGACGCGCTGCTCTCCGGTCCCGCCGGGGGTGTCGTGGGCATGGTGCGGACAGGCGAGGCGGCCGGCCACCATCGACTGATCGGCTTCGACATGGGCGGCACGTCGACCGACGTCTCCCACTACTCCGGTGAACTCGAGCGAACCTTCGAGACACTCGTGGCCGGAGTGCGAGTTCGCGCACCGATGATCGACATCCACACCGTGGCGGCCGGCGGCGGATCGATCCTTCACTTCGACGGCAGCCGGATGCGCGTCGGCCCAGACTCCGCCGGCGCCGACCCCGGACCCGCCTGCTACGGCAACGGCGGACCGCTCGCAATCACCGACTGCAACGTCCTGCTCGGAAAGCTCCGACCGGATCACTTCCCCCACGTCTTCGGCGCCGACGGCGCGCAGCCACTCGATGCGCAGATCGTGCGCGAACGGTTCGCCACGCTCGCCGAAGAGATCTCCCGATCGACCGGCACCCCGCAGTCACCCGAGTCCGTCGCCGAGGGCTTCCTCGCCATTGCTGTCGAGAACATGTCCAACGCCATCAAGAAGATCTCCGTGCAACGCGGCCACGACGTGACCGACTACACGCTCGCCTGTTTCGGCGGTGCCGGTGGCCAACACGCGTGCCTGGTGGCCGACCGGCTCGGCATCGAACGGGTGCTGATCCATCCCCACGCCGGCGTGCTCTCGGCGCTCGGGATCGGTCTGGCCGACGTCCGCCACGTGAACGAGGAAGCAGTCGAATCGACGCTGGCCCAGCCGAGGCTCGACGAACTGCAGGAACGGTGGGACGAGCTCGGCGCCCGGGGTACCGCGGCCGTGCAGGCGCAGGGTGTCCCCGCTGAGCAGATCCGTGCCGTGCGACGGCTCGCCCTCCGGTACGCGGGTTCCGACACGTCGATGCATGTGGCCGCCGGCCCGGTTGTCGACGTGATCGCTGCGTTCGAGTCGTTGCATCGAGCCCGCTTCGGTTTCATCAGCCCCGAGAAGGACCTCATCATCGAGTCGATCCAGGTGGAGACCATCGGGGCAGACGAAACGATCGAAACGACAAGCGAAGCGACGATCGACACCCCAGACGAATCGCTCGAACATCCGACGACCATGGCGGGGCTCGCATTCATGACGCCCTTCATCGAACGGACCAGCCTCAACCCGGACACTCCAGTGAATGGACCGGCCGTGCTCCTCGAGGCCACCGGCACCACCGTCGTCGAACCCGGCTGGCAGGCGATGACCACCTCGACCGGCGACCTCGTGCTCGAACGCGTCATCCCCCTCCCCGATCGAGCTGCCGTCGGCACGTCCGTCGATCCCGTCCAGCTCGAGATCTTCAACAACCTGTTCATGAACATCGCCGAGCAAATGGGCGTGGTCCTCGAGAACACGGCCGCATCGGTGAACATCAAGGAGCGGCTCGACTTCAGCTGCGCCGTCTTCGACCCCGCCGGTGATCTCATCGCCAACGCACCCCACATGCCGGTGCACCTCGGATCCATGAGCGAATCGATCAAGTCGATCATCCGACAGAACCCCGACATGACCCCCGGGCGGGTGTGGGTGATGAACGCCCCGTACAACGGCGGCACGCATCTTCCGGACATCACGGTCATCAAGCCCGTCTTCGACGACACCAACCCGACCACCCCGATCTTCTATGTGGCGTCACGCGGCCACCACGCCGACGTGGGCGGCACGGTCCCCGGATCCGCTCCGGCCGACTCCACGTCGGTCGACCAGGAGGGCGTGCTGCTCGACAACGTGATCCTCGTCGACGACGACCGCTTCCTCACCGACGAGATCCGTCACCTCCTCACGAGCGCCACGTACCCGGCTCGAAACCCCGACCAGAACATCGCCGATCTCAAGGCACAGGTGGCCGCCTGCGAAAAGGGCACGACGGAACTTCGCCGGGTGATCGAGCACTTCGGCCTCGATGTCGTCCATGCCTACATGCGACATGTGCAGGACAACGCCGAGGAATCCGTGCGCCGCGTGATCGATGCGCTCTCGGACAGCAGCTTCACGTACGAGATGGACGACGGGCATCAGGTGGCAGTCACCATCTCCGTCGACCGACAGGACCGTTCGGCAGTCATCGACTTCACGGGCACGAGCGACACGCACCCGGGCAACTTCAACGCACCGAGCGCCATCGCGCACGCCGCCGTGCTCTACGTCTTCCGCTGCCTCGTCGACGACGACATCCCGCTGAATGCCGGATGCATGAAACCGCTGCAGCTGATCCTGCCCGATGCGTCGATGATCAACCCGAGCTATCCGGCCGCAGTGATCTCCGGCAACGTCGAGACCAGCCAGGTGATCGTGGACACGCTGTTCGGCGCCCTCGGCGTGATGGGCGCCGCGCAGGGAACGATGAACAACTTCATCTGGGGGAACGACACCCACCAGTACTACGAGACGATCTGCGGTGGTGCAGGCGCGACCGCGTCGAGCGCCGGCTGCAGCGCCGTGCACACCCACATGACGAACTCCCGGCTCACCGATCCCGAGGTGCTGGAATGGCGCTACCCGGTGATCCTCGAAACCTTCCATGTGCGAGCAGGTTCCGGCGGCGAAGGGGCGCGGCGGGGCGGTGACGGCGTGGTTCGCCGCATGCGATTCGAAGAAGCGATGGAGATCAATGTGCTCTCCGGTCACCGGAGCGTGCCACCGTACGGCGCGGCCGGTGGCGGCGCCGGAGCGGTGGGCCACAACCGCAAGATCGCTGCAGACGGGACGATCACGGAGTTCGGGGCGACGCTGCAAACGACGGTGGAGCCCGGCGATCGCTTCGAGATCGAAACGCCCGGAGGCGGCGCCCACGGCCCCACCTCGTGACGTCCGTCACAGGTAACCTGGCACCTTTTGCCCCAAAAGGTGTCAGGCCACTTTCAACCCCAATGGTGCCAGGCACGTTGATGGGGTGAAGGTGCCAGGCACGTTCGAGGGGTGAAGGTGCCAGGCACCTCGGGGCTCAGCAGGAGGAGTCGAGGGTGGTGAGGTCGAAGGGCGTGTACTTCGGTGTGACGCCGAACTGCGCGTTGTTGACCACGAGGTGACCATCCAACGCCGCGACGGTGGAGGCACCGGCGAGCTCACTCGCACCGATCCGGCCCTGGCTGGTACCCGAGGTGCGAGCCGCGTTCAGATCCGTGACCCACACCCCTTCCGTCCCGGTGATCGACGAGATCTCCACCCCGTACAACCGGTTGCCACACAAGACCAGGCCATCACGACCTGCCGTCGCCGCACCCGAGATCGACACGACCGACACGGCACCGGACGACCGGTCGAAACGCAGCAGCTCGCCTTGTTCCATGTACGCCACCAACACGACGGCCCCATCCGCAACGACACCATTGCCATGTTGCGTCCGGTTGGTGTCGACCTGGCCCGAGTAGTCGACCCACAGCTCTGCCGATGACCCGCCTGCCGCAATCCGATACAAGCGAGCCGCTCCGGTGTCGGTCACGTACGCCGTGCCATCAGGAGCGACACCGATGTCGTTGATGAGCGAACCGCCGGCAACCGGAACCGGGATCGACGCAACGAGCGATCCCGACGCGAGGTTCAACACGTCGACGCGACCGTCGACTCCCGACACCACATAGAGCCGGTTGCGGGATGCATCGACGGCGAGACCGAACGCCGTCGCCCGCCCCGCGGCCGAACCGCTGTTGAACAACGCCCAACCCCCGGTCGGTGTGCCGGCCCAAACGTTGCCGTTGTTGAGCTCGCCGACAAAGAGTCGGCCCGTGGCCGGATCCGATGCGACGCCCTCCGTGGACGAGACCTCCGCCGGAAGATCGATACGGCTCGGGAACGAGGCCGGAGCCTGCGTCGTGGTGCTGGTCGTCGAGGTCGTTGACGACGTCGTGGTGGTGGTGGTCGAGGTGGACGTGGTCACCGCGGTCGTCGACGAGGCGTCAGTTGTCGACGTCGCCGCGCCGGTCGTCGGAGTCGTGGAGGAGTTTGCTGTGTCTTCCGGAGCCGCGGTCGACGAAGAGGCCGACGCTGCTGCTTCGGTCGTTTCGGACGACGTCGCCGTCGTACCATCGCCGGCGTCGGTGGTGGTCGACGAGTCCGAAACCGATGGCACCGACGTCGAAGGAGCGGTCGCAACATCCGTTCCGTCGCCCGAGCCAACGTTCGCTCCGGTTGACGCCGTCGGCTCCGCCAACTGGCGGGCGTCGTCCTCCGGTGTCGTCGAGGTCGGGATGTTCTCGGTGGCCAACTCGTCGCCGTCAGAGGTACATCCACCCAGAACGCAGATCAACGAGACGAGCCCGTACGACCCGAGGCGGCGCAGGACAGACATGTACAGTCAGCGTACTCGGGTCGGCTTGGCGGCTGGCCGCGGTGGGTGGTCCCCGGGTGTTCAGGAGGTTGAAGCAAGTGGGTGCGGTCGAAGAACTCATCGCACTCGCGCGATCCGTGTCAGGCGGACCGGATCCATCTGCTGCGCTCGAGCAGATCGACGCTGCGATCGCCGAGTCGACCTCGCAGCTCGACACCGGACGTCTGCAAATGGCCCGCTCGCTTGCGTTGCAATGCTCCCCGGATCCAAACGATGCGGCAAACGCCATGCTCGAGGCGGTCCAGACGCTCCGTCTCACCGACGAACACGCCACCCGCGCCTACGCAGCAGCGGCCGGAGCGGTCACCTTCCACCGTGCCGGAGACATCGACCGCTCACTCGAGCTGATGGTCGATGCGATGATGCAACTCGATTCGGCCGAGCCGACAGCGCCCGATGCACTATCCGCCACGAACGCGTTGGCACAGCAGTTCGCAGCAATGTCCTCGTTCGATCGAGCGGCCGAACTGGCCCGTGCGGCATTCCTGCAATCGACCGATCTCCCCCCGATCGTCCGAGCGCACTACGCCATCTCGCTCGGCTACTGCTCCGTCGAAGCCCTTCGAGCCCTCCCGGCTGATGAGCGGACATCCGGCAACGACCTCGTCCGCTCGACGCTCACTGCTGCGTCATGGCTCGAAACCCACCCGAGCGTTCCGAGTGACGGACTTCTGGCCGCCGCCTACCGGGCCGAGATTGCGCTGCTCCTCGACGACCCCTCGACAGCGGAGGGCGTGGGTGGTCGCCTGAACCACGACTCCGCAGAAGATCACCCGATCTACGACGGGATGGGGCTCCGTCTCACGGCCTACCACCGACTCGTCCGCGCCGAATACGCCGCTCGATGGGGCGCACCTGTGGCGGCTCGCCAATTGTTGGAGCAGTGCGTTCCGGAGCTGCAACAGGTCGGTGATGAACTCCGGCTGATCCGTGCCCTCGAAGCCCGGGTCGACCTGCGTCGTACGATCGGAGACCTGGCAGGAGCCACGGACGACGCGCTGGCACTGGCCAACCAGGTGAAGGAGTGGCGGGCCCGTCAGGATCGTCGACTCGCCGGACAGGTCAGCCAACGCGCCGACCTCGAACTCACTCGAGCAAGGCTGTTGAGCGATGCCGATCGGCTCGCACGGGAAGCAGCCGTCGACGAGGTCACCGGCGTCGGCAACCGACGATGGTTCGAACTTCAGATCGACGAACTCTCCAGAAGTGCCGGTCCCGTGGCTGCGGTCATGTTGGACCTCGACAACTTCAAGGAGATCAATGACCACTACGGCCATCCGGTGGGTGACGCCATCCTCCGACAGGTCGGCGAGCTGCTCCGACACCGGGTCAGGAAGACCGACGTCATCGCACGGTACGGGGGCGACGAGTTCGTGATCCTGCTGTCCGACGTCGATACGGACCAGGCCGCTGAGCTTGCCCACCGCATTCACGACGGACTCAGCTCCACCGATTGGACGACGTTCGGTTCACGCAAAGCCGTTTCCGTCAGTCTTGGCGTGGCCCACGGGCCGTCCCGCTCAGTCCGCGACCTGGTCCGGGTGGCAGACGGCGCGCTCTACGAGGCAAAGGGTCTCGGCCGGGACCGCGTCCAGATCGCATCCCCTTCTCCGCTGTCCGACTGACCGACTACCGTTCCCGACGTGGGGGACGATGAGCTCGATGACATGACGGAGTCGATGCACGACGCGATGAGCCTCGACGGCGACGTCGACCGATTGCGCCGCTTCTACGACGACTGGGCCGACGGCTACGACGCAGACGTCGGCAGCCACGGATACGGGATGCCGGACATGGTGGCCTCGACACTGGCCGACGCCGTCGACGTTCTGGGCTGGGGTGGCGATCGGACTGCGATCGCCATCGTCGACGCCGGCTGTGGCACGGGCCTCGTGGGCGAGGCGCTGCACTCCGCCGGATGGACGAATCTTCGGGGCGTCGATCTCTCGGAGGAGATGGCCGAGAAAGCGGCCGCCCGCGGCGTGTATCGCGCCGTCGAAGGCGGCGTCGATCTCACCAGCTCCGCCGCCGACCATCTTCGAGGTTCCGCCGACGCCGTGACCGTCGGCGGCGTCTTCACCGTCGGCCACGTTCCTCCCACCGCGCTCGTCTCGATGGCGAGCCTCGCCCGCAGCGGCGGCATTCTGACAGTGAGCACCCGAGACGCCTACCACCGCGAGACGGACTGGCACGGTGTGGTCGCCGAACTCGAATCGAGCGGCCAGCTCCAGCGGCTGGTGCACACGGCCAACGAGCCGTACACGATGGACTCAACCGGCGACTACTGGGCTTGGCAGGTCAACCACTGATGGATCCCACATTCACCTTCTCATCCGAGCTCGTTCCCTGGAACGACGACAAAGCCTCGTGGGTGTTCGCCCAACTTCCCGAAGAGGACGCAGAGGAAATTCGGGACATCGTGCCGGACCGGAACGGCTTTGGTTCGATCAAGGTGCGGGCCAGGATCGCCGGCACCGAGTGGGCGACGTCCATCTTCCCGGACTCGTCGACCAACTCGTTCGTACTGCCGATCAAGAAGCCGGTACGCAAGGCCACCGGTGTCGACGTGGGCGATGTCGTCGAGATCGAGCTCGACATCCTCATCACCTGAGTTCAGGCCGCGCCGGCCTCGGCCAGTTCGTGCTTGAGTCTCGCTTCGTCGTAGCGACTGAACAGAGCCGCAGCGACTGCGTAGAGGATGGCGCCACCGACGCCGGTGAGCCGCACGCCCAGGTCGTCTCCAACGTCACGACCGAACTGCAACAGCAGGGCGAACATGACCACACCAAGCGTGGTCGCCAGCTTCTGCAAGAAGGTGCGGGTGGCGTAGAACATGCCGGCCTGTGCCTCCCCGCCGGTACGGGCGGCATGCTCGGCGATGTCGGCGAGGATCCATTGCGGCATCACGCTCAGGATCGCGAACGGCAGAGCGAACACGGCGATCGGCAGTGCCGCCTGGAGGAAGGGCAGCTGGTCGAGCAGGCCCATACCGGTGATCGCGAGGAACACGAAGGCGGCGAGCAGGAACGCGAAGATCGTGAGTCGCTTGCCGCCACCTTGGCGCCGAGCCCACTTCGCCACGAGTGGAAAGAGGCCGGCCGAAACCACGACCATCAACAGGAGCAGGACGGTGGACACCCACTCGTCCAGTTCCAGAAGCACCGTCACGTAGAAGAGCACGCCGGTTTGGATGATGGCGAGGCCACCGAAGTAGGCGAAGTCGGCAGCTGCGTAGAAACGGAAGAACGGGTTCCGCAGCACGGTCCGGATCGATGCCCGCAAAGGCATCGTCGACGGTTCGTTGTGGGCCCAACGGGGTTCGTCGATCTTGACCACTGGGATGAGCATGAATCCCAACGCGATCACGCAAACGACAACGACGGAGACCTGCCACGCCCGGAAGGTCTCCAACGGACCGTCGAGCGCTGGAGCGATGAAGAAGGTCATCGCAGCGATGACGAGGCCGATGGCCCACGCCATCGAAGTCCACGTGGACAACGTGAGACGTTCCTCCGGGTTCGCCCCCAGGTCGGCCACCAGGGCGAAGGCCGGCGTGACGTAGGCCGTGAGACTGACGTAGAGCAGGACTTGGATGCCGAGCAGCCACACGATGTTCCAGCCGCTCTCGTTTCCGACCGGCGGAACGAACATCAAGATGGTGGCGACGGTGGCGGGCACCATCCCGGCAGCCATGAACGGAATCCGTCGACCCCGACGATGCGTGCTGCGGTCCGACCACGCGGCGATGAGCGGATCGGTGATCGAGTCGGTCAAACGGCCGGCGGCGGCGATCAAGGCCACCACGTTCAGGATGCCAAGCACCGTTGCATCAGTGACCAGCGTGGGGAGGCCCGCAGTGTCGGGCGGAAGGTAGAAGAAGACGAGCAGCGTGTTGAGCAGGTTCATCAACACCGACATGCCGAGGTAGCCGGCGGCCAGCGCGAGGATCACCGATCGTGGAAGGGGTTCGGCCCGACTCATCGGTAGTCGACCCGATCGACCAGGAGGCCCTCGCTGGTGAACAACTCGATCAGCTCACCGTCATCGTCGAGCTCCGCACCCTCATCCCATTCGATGGCGGCGACGCCCGGGTGCCGGTCGTTGAACCCGACCAGATCATTGGTCACGACGACGAAACCATCTGGCTGGATGGTGGTGCCCGACGGGAAGGTGAGCAGACCGTCGAGCGAGAAGTCAGCGAGATCGACGGCCGCAGCTTCGAGGTTGAGTAGTTCGACGAACTCCGGCCCGTCGTCTGCAGGGTTGTAGTGGATCTCGTTGATCACCACGTCGGGTGCCTCGACGAACTCGACCTGCACCACGACGATGCTGGTCGCGGGCACGAGTGTCGAGAGCGCTCCGTCCTCGATTGTGAATGCCAGATCGCTCGTACGCGTCGGAGTCGCATCATCCGGCCCCTCACCGGCAAAGACGATCCGTTCCGCTGCCGTGGTGATGAACCGCTCATCGAGGGTCACCGCGATCTCCTGGTCGGCCGTTCCCTTGTTCAGGAGGTGCACGATGACCGAGCCGGTCTCCGCGTGGATGGAAGGCCACACCTCGATGTTTCCCTGACGCGGCGGGGACTCGAGGAGCTGCGCAGTGTCCATGGTGTCGGCAAACAGTTGCGCGGCCATTCCGTTGGGCGTGAGTGCGTTGAGATCGTCGTTGAAGAACACGTTCGAGTCGTCGCCGATGAAGTCCTCTCCGGACCAGGGCGTATGCGTGGTCCAGAGCAGCGACGCGACGACGTTCGGCGTCGAGTGCTGGTGGACCAGCATCTCGAAGAGCGCCAGGGCCTTCGTCGTCGTGATCGCATCGCCGTTCAGCCAACGCTGTCCCAGGCTGTTGGTCTCCGTGACCAGGATGGGAGTGTCCGGCACCGCTGACTCGGCAACGAGGCGTTGCATGTTCGTGATGTTCGGAACCGGGTCGTCGAGCGAACGACGCCAATCATCATGGTCATCAAAGTGCAGGTACTGATGCACACCGGCGAAGTCCATCTCGCCCTCGATCGTCGCGAAGACCTCGTCGCTGTATGGCGACAGCCCGATGAGACCCGGGCCGATGGAGATGGAGGGATCGACGGCTCGCATCGCAGCCGCGAAGTCCAGGTACAGCGCGCTGTACTCAGACGATGTGAGGACGGCATCGGACGGATGGTCGGCCTCATTGCCGATCTGCCAGTGATCCACCTCCAACCCATTGTCCATGGCGTAGCGAACCCACTCGACCGCCGTCTCCCGGAGGATCTCGTAGGACGGTCCGTTCGCGTATTCATGAGCGGCTGCATTCACGACCACAACCGTTGCGGCATCGAGTTGGACACTCATGTCGATGAACTCGTCGAAGTCCATGGCGTCGATGAGTGCGCCGTCGGGTCCGACCGCCCAGGACCAGTCCCGATTGCCGGGTGTTTGCAATCCGGGCGTCTCGTGTTGAGACGCGATTCGAGGCTGGAGCTCCTGATTCCATGGCGGGGTGTTCCACAGATAGTTGTCGGACAGATGGCCGAAGGGGAACCGCAGGATCTGGGCACCCAGGTCGTCAATCGCCTCGACGTTCGAACGCGTTCGAGGGCGGTGGATGTCCGAGTCGAGCAGCCAGTTGAGCCCGAGGCCAAGTCCAATGACTTCGTCGGGTCGGGGCACGAAGCGGGTCGGATCGACGGTCACGTCAATCCGTGGCGGCGTGTTCGGCACGGCGGCGCACGGCGCATGCTGGGAGAGCGTTCCGTCCGGTGACTTCGCCGCCACCCGGAAGTCGAAGTGGTCGAGCTCGGGAAGGTCGGTTGCGAGGTGCTCGGTGTCCGGCGCGAGCGGGGCGCCGTCCCAGGTGAAGTCATGGCCGTTGCGCGACTTCTCGACGACGTACTTCTCCACGTTCGCTCCGTCGTGGTTCCACGTGACGAACGCTGTCGGTGCGAACGGCGTGCGATCGACGACGCAGTCGACGGGACTGGTCGGCGGATTCGCATCGTCGGCGGAGACGGGCGAGGTCTCCAGCACGATCTGGACGACGAGCGCGAGGACGAGGCATGCGCCGATCACTGCCAGGACACGGCTGCGCGCCGCGGTCTGTGCCGCCATGCTGTCCCTCCATCCAACCAACGCGGCCCACCGAGGGCTCGACTCTAGCTCGCGCGATCAGGTGGTCGGGAGGGCTTCGAGTTTCTCTGCGAGTTTCTCCGCCGTCGACTGGTGCAGTGTTTCGACCGTACCGTCGGCCTGAAGAATGGCGAACGCCGGAAAACTCAGCACACGATGCTCGTCGGCCAGAGCGTTCGCTTCCTGGCGGCTCGAGTCACCGCTGATGTGTGGGAGATCCTGCGCTCCACCTTCCTCGATGAAGCGGAGGAGCTGGGGCTCGGCCCCGTCCAGCGCAACACCGATGATGGTCACGTTCGGATATTGCTCCTGAATGGCCACGACCGTGGCCGCCTCGCGGCGACAGCGCGTTCACCACGGCGCCCAGAACCACAGGACGGTGTCCTGCCCTTCGATCGACCCTGGATCGATCTGGCCGCCGCCCACGAGATTCCAGACGACCGGCGCTGCGGTCGTGGTCGTGGTGCTCGTGGTCGTGGTGCTCGTGGTCGTCGAGACCGATGTGGTGGGCGCGACCGTTTCACCGCCGACCGCAGCGACGTCCACCGCCGCCCCATCCGGTTCGACCAGATCCACGGTGTCTCCGTCGTTCGCACAGGCGCCGGCCAGCAAGCCGAGCGCAAGGAGCAACGGGATCACGAAACGCACACCCGCAAGATATCGCGGCACTCGAACACGCGGGCCGCGAGGGCTGCTCGACCACCATCCGCACTTCGGGGCAGCAAACATGACCCTGCTACGTTGGCGTCGTTCGGCATCGACGAGGGGGACGCGTTGGGGAAGATCGGCACAGCACTGCGGAGCCGACTGGACACATCCAGTGACGAATACAAGGCCAACCTCGCCGAAATGGAGTCGATGTGGGCGATGGTGGAGGCGGAGCTCGCCTCGGTGCCGACCGTCGGCGGGCAACGCTACGTCGACCGTCACCGCAAGCGCGGGAAAATGCTCGTCCGCGAGCGAATCGAGCAGCTTGTCGATCCCGACACACCCATTCTCGAACTCAGCCCACTGGCGGGCTGGGGCACCCAGGATCCCGTCGGTGTCGGAACCTGCAACGTGATCGGCGTGGTCGAGGGTGTCGAATGCCTGATCACGGGCAGCGATCTCACCTATCGAGGCGGTTCCGCCAACCCGACCACGTTGCTCAAAAGCGCCCGGATCTACGACATCGCCCGCCGCAACCGGCTGCCGATGATCGTGCTGAACGAATCCGCCGGCGCCGAGCTGCCGCGACAGGCGGACATCTTCATCACTGGCGGCCGTCAGTTCAAGAACATCACCCAGCTCTCCAAGGAGGGCATCCCCACCATCTGCGTTGCGTTCGGACCGAACACGGCCGGTGGCGCCTACGTACCGGGCATGAGCGACTACACCGTCTTCGTGAAGGAACGCGGCACCGCCTACCTCGGCGGCCCGCCGCTCGTGAAGATGGCCATCGACGAGATCGTCGACGAGGAGAGCCTCGGTGGTGCAGAGATGCACAGCCGAACCAGTGGCTTGTCCGACTGGATGGCAGTCGACGAGATGGATGGCCTCCGCATCGCCCGCAAGGTGATCCGCCGCCTGCGATGGAAGAAGCTGGGGCCAGGACCCACGGAACCGGCGGACGAACCGATCCACGACGTGAACGATCTCATCGGCTGCGCGTCCGCCGACGTGCGCATCCCGTTCGAGATTCGCGAAGTCGTCGCCCGGCTGCTCGATGGAAGCCGGTTCGAGGAGTTCAAACCGCTCTACGGGGACAAGCTGGTCTGTGGGTGGGGGTCGCTGCACGGCTTTCCCGTCGGCGTTCTCGGCAACAACGGCATTCTCTTCAGCGAGGAGGCCAAGAAGGGCGCCCAGTTCATCCAGCTTTGCAACCGCACCGACACGCCACTGGTGTTCCTGCACAACATCACCGGCTTCATGGTCGGCTCGAAGGCAGAGCAGGGCGGCATCATCCGCAATGGTGCCAAGCTGATCAACGCCGTCTCGAACAGCGAAGTCCCTCACTTCAACCTGATGGTCGGTGCCAGCTACGGCGCCGGCAACTACGGCATGGCCGGCTACAGCTACGACCCACGATTCATTTTCAGTTGGCCGAATCACAAGATCGCGGTCATGGGCCCCAAACAGCTCGCCGGAGTGATGGACATCATCGCCCGCAACTCTGCGGCCGGCCGCGGGATTGACGTCGACGAAGCCGCCCTCGCGGCCCGCACCGCCGCCCTGGAAGGCCAGGTCGAGATCGAGTCCACGAGTCTGTTCTCCACCGGCCGGGTGTGGGACGACGGCATCATTCATCCGAACGACAGCCGCACCGTGCTCGGCATCGCGCTGTCCGTCGCACACAGCAACGTCATCGAGGGCGCCCGCGAATACGGCGTCTGGAGGCACTGATGATCTCACGGCTGCTCATTGCGAATCGCGGGGAGATCGCTGCCCGCATCGCCCGTACGGCACACGCCATGGGGATTTCCACCGTCGGCGTCTATTCCGAGCCGGACCGCAACGCGCTGCACGTCGACGAAGTGGATGTCGCCGTGGCGCTCGGAGGATCCACACCGGCCGAGTCCTACCTCCGGGCGGATGCGATCATCCAGGCTGCGCTCGACTCCGGTGCCGACGCCATCCATCCCGGATACGGCTTTCTTGCCGAGAACGCCGACTTCGCCGATGCCGTGGAGGCCGCCGGCCTGACCTGGGTCGGCCCGACCTCCGAGCAGATCCGGTTGCTCGGCGACAAGGTTGCCGCCAAGGCCGCCGCAATCGAGGCGGGCGTGCCCACCACCTCCATCACGGAGGTGGCACCCGGAGCCATCCCCGACGACGTTCCGATGCCGGCCCTCGTGAAAGCTGCGGCCGGCGGGGGCGGTCGGGGCATGCGCATCGTGCGTGCGGCCGACGAACTCGCCGACGCGGTTGACGCGGCCGCCCGCGAGGCCGAGGCCGCCTTCGGCGATGGCACCGTGTTCATCGAGCCCTACATCGAACGAGGCCGCCACCTCGAGGTCCAGATCCTCGGGGACGCCCACGGCAACGTCGTCCACTTCGGCGAACGCGAATGCTCCATCCAGCGTCGCAACCAGAAGGTCATCGAGGAAGCACCGTCGGCAGGCATCGACGATGCCACCCGAACGGCGCTCCTCGACGGCGCCCTCGCACTCGCATCCCACGTCGGCTACCGGAACGCCGGCACGATCGAGTTCCTCGTCGGCGACGATGACAGCATCACGTTTCTCGAGGTCAACACCCGGCTTCAGGTCGAGCATCCCGTGACGGAGGCGGTCACCGGCGTCGACCTCGTCGAGCTACAACTTCGGGTGGCGGCCGGCGAGCCCCTCCCGCTCACCCAGGACGACGTGTCGATCTCCGGTCATGGCATCGAGGTCCGCATCGTGGCCGAAGACCCGGCCACCGGATGGCTGCCGTCCACCGGAGTCGTCCACGTTTTCGACATCGGCGACGGCGTCCGGGTCGACACCGGATTCCGCTCCGGCAGCGAGGTGTCTCCGGACTATGACTCGCTGCTCGCCAAGGTGATCGCACACGCATCGTCGCGAGAAGCCGCCGCAGCGAAGATGGCCCGGGCACTTCGAGGCAGCCAGATCGTCGGCGTGAACACGAACGTGGACATGCTCGCCGCCACCATGGCGGAGACCGACTATCTGGCCGCCGCCACCCCCACCGCCTACCTTTCCGAACATCCCGAGGTTGAGGCCGCAAGCGGTCCGACCGGTGACGACCTCGACGCCATGATCGTGGCCGCCACGCTCGCCCTCGAGGGCGAACACCGCTCCGCCGCCACCGTCCTCGGGTTCGCTCCCTCCGGTTGGCGAAACCTTCGAACCCGCGGTCAGCGACGCACCTGGCTCGATGGGGAGACCCGTCACTCAATCGAATACGTGCGCTGCGGAGACGGCGTCGGCATCCATCTCGGCCAATGGCCCGAACCCGATGACGACGGTGTCCTGCCCGACGATGACCGCACCGGCCGACAAGCGCGCATTCTCGACCGCAGCGATGGACGGATCATCGTGGAACTCGACGGAGTTCGACGTGTGCTCCAAGTTCGACTCGACATCGATGAGGATGCGGTCCGAGTCGACGTCGCCGGCCCGGCCGGCAGCCGCTCGTTCATGCTGGCGCCACGATTCGAAGATCACGACGCCGAGCAGGCCGGCGGCGGTCCGATCTGTCCCCTGCCAGGAACGGTGATCGCCGTCCACGTGAGCTCCGGCGAGGCCGTCGTGGAGGGTCAGCTTCTGATGGTGGTGGAGGCGATGAAGATGGAGCACAAGATCACCGCCGGTGCCGCCGGCATCGTCGAGTCGGTCCGCTTCAACGAAGGTGATCGGGTCGACACTGGCGACCTGCTCGTCGAACTCGATAGTGAGACCGGCGCAGGGTGAGTCAGGGTCTCCGGTAGGGGCCGTGAACGTAGTACTTCGGATGGTCATCGAGCCGGAGATGCAGCCAAGCGACGCCACCACCGGACGTGCTCACCCAGACCGGTCGATGATCGACCCGTGCTTCGATGGCTGCTCCCGCCGCCCGCCAGAAGGCGTGAATCTGTTCGGCACCCGCAGTCCGGAGAAATGACAGAAGGTAATTGTGGGTGGTGCCGTCACCCAGGTCCGTCGGCACGACAAGCGTTGCGTCTCCACCAAGGTTCGTGAAGGTGACCACTGGATCGATCGCTTCCACGATGTATCGAGCGAACGGTGTCGGATCCGGAGATCGATGAAGCCCAGCGTTCGACACCACAAACTCGAACGGCGCCTCGAGCGCGTCCCTGGTCACAGCCGGCGTCTCCCAGAACACCTGCTCCTCGGGACGCTCGCACAACGTGGCGGTCAACGCATCTCGACAGTTCGCCGACGACTGCAGCCCACTGATCACGTCTCGCCACGTGGCCGCACGCTCACCTTGTCGAGCGAGGTGTCGAATCGGGTCGCCGGAGGGCTCGAAGCTCCACTGAAGCTCATTGTCCATCACGGTCACCGTAGGGCGAAGCGGCATCGCGCGAGACGTCCGAAGAAAATCTGAGATTCTGTGTCGAATTCGCCGGCGACGTGCGTCATCGGGTCGAGACGGAGCAATCGGCTCCGCTCGAACCGAGAGGATGCATGATGCCAGAACCGATTCACGTCGAGGTCTCCACGATCCTCGACGCCGAACCTGAAACGCTGTACGACATGGTCGCCGACGTGACCCGCATGGGTGAGTGGAGCCCGGAGACTCGAGCCGCCGAGTGGCTCGAGCCTGGCGCCGCGGCACAGGTGAGAGCTCGCTTCAAGGGAACCAACGAACTGGGCCCCAACACGTGGAGCACCAAGCCGACCGTCACCGTCGCCAAGCGAGGACGCGAGTTCGCCTTCGAGGTGCCGGGCAAGGCCGGCCCCACATGGCGCTACCGCTTCGAGCCGGTCGACGGCGGGACCCGGGTGACCGAGTCCGTCCACCAGCAGAAGGCTTCGCCCTTCTTCATCCGGATGCTGCAGAAGCGGGCCGGCGTCACCGACCGTGCCGCCAACCTTCGGCACAACATCGAAACGACCCTCGACAACCTGGCCCGTGTGGCCACGGTCTGACCACCACCGACTACCACCACCGCACCGAAGACACGAAGAGAAGGAACGAACAATGGAATACATGATTCTGGCCCACAGCGAAGAGGCGAACGGCCCCGGTCCCGGCGACCCCGGGTTCGAGGAGATGATGGGCGAATGGATGGCGTACAACCAGCGCCTCATCGACGGCGGCCACTGGGTCTCCGGCGCAAGCCTCGCCCCCTCGGTCACGGCCACCAAGATCACGAAGGGCGACGCCGACGTGACGGTCACCGACGGTCCGTTCATGGAGACAAAGGAGATGCTCGGGGGCTACTACCTCATCTCGGCGAAGGACCTGGATGAGGCGATCGAGCTCGCCACGGCCATCCCGATCCCCGTGGGCACCATCGAGGTTCGACCGGTCGCATTCCGGCCGGACGCGGACCACGGCTGACGCCGGAGTGGAGCACTCGTCCGAGGTCGACACTGCGCTGACCGCGCTGGCCCGAGATCACTCGGGCCGGGTCCTGGCCATCCTGGCCAGCCGGTTCAGCAGTGTCGACCTCGCCGACGACGCTGTACAGGATGCGCTGATCCGGGCCCACGAGCGATGGCCAACCGATGGCATTCCGGACAATCCCGGTGGTTGGTTGATGACCGTCGCCGGCCGTCGGGCCATCGACTTGCAGCGTCGAACTGACGCCGCCACCCGGCAGCTCCGATCCTCGGCCCCCGAGCTCGACATGGATCCGAACGAACCGTCCGCAAACGAGCCGCTGATCGACGACATCGGTCCGGCCATCGATGAGCAGCTGCGGCTCATGTTCCTCTGCTGCCATCCGGCACTCAGCCCGGACGCCCAGGTCGCCCTGACGCTTCGCCTCGTCGGTGGCTTGACCACCGAGGAGATCGCCGCTGCGTTCCTCGTACCCCGGGCGACGCTTGCGCAACGGGTGAGTCGAGCGAAGGCGAAGATTCGCACGGCCGGTATTCCACTTGCGATCCCGGCAGATCCCGCTTCCCGAGTCGACGTCGTGCTCTCGGTCCTCTACCTCGTCTTCAACGAGGGCTACCTCAGCCATGGTGATGTGGTCGATCGGGTGGATCTGTGTGACGAGGCGATCCGACTCACCGGACTCGTGCGCGAACTGTTGCCCGACTCGGCGGAGTCCCATGGACTCGCTGCGCTGATGGCCTTCCACCGTGCTCGGCGAGCGAGTCGCTTCACCGCGGACGACGAGATCGTCCTTCTCGACGAGCAGGATCGGACGAGGTGGGACTTCGAGGAGATCCAGGCCGGGAACGCCCACTTGCAGCAGGCGATGCGCCTGCAAACGCCCGGGCGCTATCAGGTGCAGGCGTTGATTGCGTCGTACCACGCCAACGCTCGCACGCACGACGACACGGATTGGACGCGGATCGTTGCGTTGTACGACCAGCTCCGTGCCATGGACCGATCACCTGTCGTGGCGCTCAACCATGCTGCGGCGGTGGCCATGGCCGACGGGCCGCTGGCCGGACTTCGGCTTCTCGAGGACATCGACGGGCTCGACGACTACCACCTGTTCCACGCCACGCGGGCCGAACTCTTGCACCGATCCGGCGATCCGAATGCTGCGGTCGTGGCGTGGACCCGTGCCGCAGCCCTCACCGACAACCCCGCCGAGCGGCGCCTGATCGCCGCTCGGATGGCTACGGCTGAACGAGAGGTCTGAGCGTCAGAGCTCCCGCGGCCGAACGAGGGCCGCAAGTCGGCCGCTGGTGGGCCCGAGGTCCGACCAGCCGCCATCGAACTGCAGCCGGGCGATCGCCGCGGTTGTCATCAACTTGCCGTCGTCGTTGTACGGAGGAGGCTCCGCCGAGAGCCACTCGACGAGATCGTCGAAGCCGGGATTGTGGCCGCAGATCAACACCAGCGGGGCCGTCTCCAGGCGGAGCGCGTCGATCCAGTCCCACGCCCCCGCGAGGTAGAGGTCGTCTCGGAACTCGACGGCCGCGGCATCCAGACCGAGCTCGTCGACCAGATGGGCGACGGTCTCCCGTGTACGTACCGCAGCCGACGAGAGGATCCGGACGGGCTCGATCCCCTCGTCCTGCAGCCACGACGCCATCCGCATCGCTGCCCGATGGCCCCGAGCCGCGAGCGGACGCTGCACGTCGGGAAGTCCGGGGTCGCCCCAGTCCGACTTCGCATGGCGCATCACCAGGAGCTCGACGGCCATGCCGGGTCCTCAGCCGCTGACGTCGTCGAAGGCCGCAACCTTGACGGGCGTGAGCTCGACGACCACCTCGCCCTCGACGCCGTTTCGGGCCCCGTACTCGTCGGCCCGTTCGGTGCCCATGTATCTTCCGCCGGCGGCGGTGGCCACACGTCGGGTCAGTTCTGGATCGTCGACGATGCGAGCGGTCGCCTCGACGCGGACGAAGGCATACGGCGGTTCTTCCATGTCGACGAGGAGGGAAACGCGGGGCTCGGCCCGCATCGCCTTCGCCTTCGCCGACGTGCCCCACGTGTTGAATCGAAAGCAGCCGTCGTCCTCGTAGACGAACCAGACGGGCGTCACCGCCGGCCGGCCGCTCGGCAGAACCACGCCCAGCTTTCCGGTACGCGTTCCCGCATTGACGAAGTCGGCCCATTCATCGTGCGTCATCTCTCGCATGACGCCATCTTCGCGGATGTGCGGACGCCGCGCCTCGGGTCAGGCCGGAACGTCTGCCTGCTGTTGTGCCACCCACGGCCGGACCGCGTCGAGGAATCGGTCCGGTGTCTCCATCTGTGGCGTGTGGCCGACACCGTCGAATGTCACGAGCGTCCAGTCGGGTCGCACGGACCGACACAGCCAACGAGCGGAAGCGATGTGCACGAGTCGATCCTTGTCGCCGTGAACCACAATGGCGTCCGCCTCGATCGACTTGAGGCCCCTGGTGAAGCGAATGCGGTTGGAGATGACTGCGAAGAGGGAGCTCGCCGCCTGCCCGAACGATGCCGCAACCCAGGGCATCTCCGCCCGTTCCCTCGCCATGGCGACCGCCTTCTCCCGATCGGATTCGGCCACCCGCGACGGGTCTGCGCACACGAGCGAGAACGCCTCCTCCACATACCGCTCCGGATTGGAGGCCGCCAGTTCGGCCCGCTTGCGGCCAAGGGCCGGGATCAGCGGAGCAACCAACGCCTTGGCCACGCCAAGGTCGAAGACCGGGCGGATCATCGGCAGCGCCGGGTCGACCAGGATGAGCGAGCGGACGAGCTCGGGGGCCTCCTGCGCAACGAGCATCGACACCAGACCGCCCATCGAGTTGCCGACCAGGATCGCCGGCGAATCGTACGTGGCGGCGAGGTAGCGAATCACCAGTGCCACCTGCTCGTCGATTTTTGCGGTTCGTCCGTCCGGCGGGGTTCGCCCGAAACCGATGAGGTCGATCGCCGAAACGGCGCCGAGCTCGGCAAGCGGGTCCGCCACGGCAGACCAGTTGACGTGCGAGCCGCCCAGTCCGTGGATCAGGAGGATCGGCTGGCCCGATCCGCCGTGGTCCATGACATGGACCTCTCCACCGAGGTCGAGCGTGCGTGATTCAGCCATGACGCAAGGCTACGACGTCGCCGCTGTCGCCAACGCATCGATCTCTTCGAGGAGGAGATCGGCGAGTCGGTCCAGGTCGGGCACGAGATCGGCGCAGGCGACCAGGCCGAAGTCGAGACAGTCCAGGTAACTCTGGACGGTGATGTTCAGGCCCTGACCTTCGATGAGCGTGGACACCGGGTAGTAGTGCTCGAGTTCCGCCCGGTCGAGGTACAGCGGCTGCCGTGGGCCAGGGACGTTCGAGATCACCAGGTTGAACGGGAGCGACACGCGGCCACCAAGACGGAAGCGGCTCGCCAGACGCGAGGCTCGAATGGCGAACGCCGGTGGGGCCATCTGGCTGAGCTCGCTGAGCATGTCAGCCGGCATCATCTCGAACTGTTCCTTGCCCTTGGCCATTGCCATCTGCACGCCGCGCAGCCGTTCGATCGGATCCGGGAGGTGCGTCGGAATCGTCGCAAAGATGGCAGAGACCCGGTTGGTCCAGGGATCGGTCTCTTCGCCGGTGCGTATGGAGACCGGGATCATCGAAACCAACGGATCGGCAGGCAGCTCCCCCTTCTCGTCGAGCCACGTACGCAACGCTCCGGCACACACGGCCATGACGACATCGTTCACGGTTGCGCCCGCCGCGGTCTTGATGGCCTTCACGTCGGCCAGCGCAGCGGTTCGGGCTTCGAATCGTCGATGCGGGCCGATGCTCTGGTTGAACGACGTCGGCGGAGCGGCGGTCGCCGGGATCAGCGGCGTCTGATCGTCGTCGTCGGTTGCCCAGTTGCGAACCATCTCGCCGATCGGCCCGGGCACCGCCCGCGAGGCTGCATCCAACACCGATTTCGCGCCGTGGTTCCGCGATGACTCGACGAGGTCTCGAACCATCCGTGCCTGGAAGCGCACCATGCGTGCCGGTTCGAACAGCATGGACATCGAGCTCCGCGTGAGCATCTCGATCGACGACGGCGACCGGTCGGCCGGAGACAGCGGCACGTTCAGCTCGGGGCGCTCGGCGCCGGGTGAGGTGTCCGTGATGAGACCCAGCATCTCTGCACCGGCGGCGCCGTCGACGGTGGCGTGGTGCATCTTCATGAAGAGCGCGAAGCGGTCGTCGGGCAGTCCGTCGATGACGTAGGCCTCCCATAGCGGGCGGGACTGATCCAATGGACGGGCGGCGAGTCGGGCCACCTGCGTCTGCAGTTGTTGGAAGTCGCCGGGAGGCGGCAGTCCGAGATGCCGCACGTGAAAGTCGAGGTCGAACGCTTCGTCGATGATCCAGTGCGGAAGGTCCAGATCGAGGGGGTCGCGAAGCAGTTTCCGCCGAAGCGGTTCGAGCACCCCGAGGCGGTCCTCGATCGTCGAACGCAGCGCGGTGAAGGCGTCGTAGCCGGGCTCGGGGCGGGCGTAGATCGAGACGCTGGAAACGTGGCCGTAGCTGTATGGCGTTTCCATGTAGAGAAACGTTGCGTCGAGTGCCGTCAACTGCTTCATGCGCGACGATACCACCCACCCTGTCCGAGCCGCCGGGGAACTCCGCTGACGGTCCGGCTCCGGTCACTACGATCGGGCGATGCGCACGGAACGACTCGAGCTTCGCCCACCGGTGGCGGCCGACCGTGCTCGGCTCGTCGAGCTCTGGATGGACGAGGACTTCATGGTGTTCTCCGAGGGCGTCCGGAACCGGGAAGACGCCAACGAACGGTTCGACCGGATGCTGAAGGTGGCGGATCGGTTCCCGTTTGCGAAGCAGCCAGTGTTCGACCTCGCCAGCGGAACTCTGCTCGGCTACTCCGGCATCGACACGTTCCACTACGACGGACGCGAACGCCTCGAGTATGGCTATCGCCTCGACGTACAAGCCCGTGGCCGTGGGCTGGCGACCGAAGCCGCACAGGCGCTGCTTTCCGTCGCTGATTCGATGGTCGAGGAACTCGATCCGGTGTGGCAGCGGGAAGTTCATGCGCTCATCGACCCCACCAATCGGCCGTCCCAACGGGTGGCGGAGAAGTGTGGGTTCCGTTTCTGGCGTCACGATCTTGTCGAGGGCTTTCACGACGACATCCTTCGCCGACCCCTCGGCGTTGCGCAGTAGACGACAACTCCCGTCGCCCCGCTGCTAGGAAGGGGTCATGGTGTCCGCCCAGCAGCGATATCTCGCCGACTTCCGGAAGAGCCTCGGCCTCGATCGGCTCGACGTTCCGGCCACCCACGTCCTCATCGAGGACGATCGGGCCGGCTCGAACCTGATCGTCGGGTATGTCGCGGAGGCGGCGACGGTGGTCCGGGCCGGGCCGGAACACACCGACCTCGTGAAGCCACTCGCGTCGCCTGATCGGGCGCAGTCGTTCGACGACTTGCGGAGTTGGGCGACGGCACAGGGGTGGGTCGAGTTCGACGGCGGGTTGAGCCACGTCGCCGACCCCGAAGACATTCGACCCGCGCCCGTGCCCGACGGGCTTCATGCGGTGCGCCTGGACTCGAACGGCGCAGACAACGAGCGTGTGGTGCGCTGGCTCGAGGCAGCCGACCCCAACGACGTGGACGAGGCGGACTTCGAACTGGACGAGCTCGACGATCGGATGGTCGCACTCGTCGACCAGGACGAGCGGATCGTTGCGCTCGCCTCGTGCTACCCGTGGGAGCTCGCTCCGGCGTTCGAAGACATCGGGGTGATCGTTGCCCCGAGCGTCCGGGGCCGGGGTGCCGGGCGGGCGGTCGTTCGAACCTTGCTCGACGACCTCCATGCCGACGGCCAACTCGGCCTGTACCGATGCAACTGGTCCAATCCGACCTCGCGCCGTCTGGCGCTCGGACTCGGATTCGAACTGGTCACCGACCTCATCGCGCTCTGCCCCGAGGGCGATCCGAAAGCCACGTCCTCGTCCTGAGCAATCGGACGGTCCGCAGCCCGCGCCATCGTCGCTGTGGCTGCTAGGAACGTGGTCATGACCGATCCCATTCGTATCGCCAACTGCTCGGGGTATTTCGGCGACCGCTCGTCGGCGGCCCGCGAGATGGTCGAGGGCGGACCGATCGATGTGCTCACCGGCGACTGGCTCGCCGAGCTCACCATGCTCATCCTCAGTCGCATCCGGGCGAAGAAGCCAGGTGGCGGCTACGCCGGCACCTTCGTCGGGCAGATGGAGGAGGTCATGGGCACCTGCCTCGATCGGGGCATCAAGGTCGTCACCAACGCCGGCGGCCTGGACCCGGACGGGTGCGCCGACGCCGTGGCCGAGGTGGCGGATCGGCTGGGCCTGGCACCTCGGATCGCCTGGGTGGGAGGCGACAACCTGATGGATCGAATCGACGAGCTGGTGGCCGCTGGTGCCATCGGTCCGTTCGACGATCGCACGCCCTTCTCGGCCGAGGGCATGCTCACCGCGAACGCGTACTTCGGATGTTGGGGAATCGTCGACGCTCTCGAGCGCGGTGCCGACATCGTGATCACCGGCCGCACGACCGATGCAGCCGTCGTCTGCGGACCGGCCGCCTGGCACCACGGATGGACCCGCGACGACCTGGATCCGCTGGCTGGCGCCGTGGCCGCCGGACACGTCATCGAATGCAGCGGTCAGGCCACCGGCGGGAACTACTCGTTCTTCACCGAGATCGAGGGCTGGGATGAGGTCGGTGGACGAGCTCGATTCGGCTACCCGTGGGCGGAGATCGCCGCCGACGGTTCGTCCATCATCGGCAAACACGACGGCACCGGTGGTGCGGTCACCGTCGGCACCGTGACATCGCAGCTCCTCTACGAGATCGGCTCGCCCGCCTACCCGGGACCAGACGTGACTGCACGGTTCGACGCCACGGAGCTTGAACAGGTCGCACCGGATCGAGTCCGCATCTCTGGAACCGTCGGTGAACCTCCGCCCCCGACACTCAAGGTGGCGACCAATCGGATGGGGGGTTTCCGCAACTCGGTGACGCTCGGCCTCGTCGGATTGGACATCGAAGCGAAAGCGCAGCTGTGTGAGGCGGTCTTCTGGGACGCGTTCCCGTACCGTCGCGACGAGATCGACGACGTGCAGATCACCCTCAGCCGCACCGATCACGAAGACCCGGTGTCCAACGATGCTGCCACCGCTCGCTGGACCGTCACGGTCAAGGACGCCGACTCCACCAAGGTCGGCCGACCCTTCTCGAACGCGATCTTCCAGACGGCGCTCGCCAGCATTCCCGGCATGCACGGCCTCTCCGGCGGCCCACGAGCCGCCGATCCGTTCGGCGTGTACCAGCCGGCCGCGGTGCAGCGAGACCTCGTCCCGCAGTACGTGCACCTCCTCGGCGGTGAAACCACCATGGTGGATTCGATCGAACCGTCCGGCGTTGCCCCCGATCTCGATCTGCTCCCCTCGAGGGGGCCGGTCGACGGACCGACGACGCCAGCACCGTTGGGGCTCCTCTTCGGCGCCCGGTCCGGCGACAAGGGAGGCAACGCCAACCTCGGGGTCTTCGCCCGGGATGAGAGGGCGTGGGCCTGGCTGGATCACTTCCTCACGACCGAACGGCTCCGCGAACTGCTTCCGGAAGCAAGCGAACTGGCCATCGATCGGTATCGACTGCCGCGGATTCGAAGCCTGAACTTCGTCATCCATGACCTGTTGGGCGAGGGTGTGGCGGCCTCGACCCGCAGCGACGCCCAGGCCAAATCGCTGGGAGAGTGGTTGCGCGCCCGGGTCGTGCCCATTCCCCGTGATCTTCTGCCGGACTAGAAGCAAACAACGGGTGAACGATGTCGATGGGCGATGTCGCAGCGGAATGCATGGCCCATGATCAGGGTTCCATCTCTTGGACGATACGAAAGCTCTCACGTGCAGACACCCCTACGAACCACGGTCGACATCGCCGACTACCAGGCGATCCGGGACGAGACCGAGATGCTCGCCGCACCGCTCACGCCCGAGGATCAGCAGATCCAATCGATGCCCGATGTGTCGCCCACCAAGTGGCACCGCGCCCATATCACCTGGTTCTTCGAGACATTCCTGCTCCTCCCCCACCTCCCGGGCTACACCACGCCTGACGAGCAGTTCGGCTATCTCTACAACTCGTACTACGAGGCGGTCGGCGACCGTCATCCGCGCCACGAGCGTGGGCTCGTCTCCCGGCCGACCGCCGACGAGGTGACCGACTACCGGGCGCACGTCGACCGAGCCATGCAGCGACTGATCGACGATGTGGTCCCGGGTCGGCCCGACCTCGAAGAACTCGTCCGGCTCGGCCTCCACCACGAGCAGCAGCATCAGGAGCTGCTGCTGATGGACATCAAGCACGTGTTCTCGACCAACCCGCTCCGGCCCGCCTACCAAGCCCGCGCAACCGCTGGAGATGCCGATCCGGGCCCGATCGGATGGGTCGCCTTCGACGGCGGTCTCATCGACGTCGGCCACGAAGGCAGCGGCTTCCACTTCGACAACGAGGCACCACGTCACAAGACGTGGCTCGAATCCTTCGAACTCGCCGACCGCGCGGTGACCTGTGGCGACTGGCTCGAGTTCATGGCCGACTCCGGCTACCACGATGCCCGGTGGTGGCTCTCCGAGGGTTGGGCGACGATCACCCGCGAAGGCTGGGAATCGCCCATGTATTGGGAGACGACGGCCACCGGATGGCACGTACACACCCTGCATGGCATGCAGCCGGTCGACCGCAACGAGCCGGTATGTCACGTCAGCTATTACGAGGCCGACGCCTACGCCCGCTGGGCGGGCGCACGCCTGCCGACCGAAGCCGAGTGGGAACATGCGGCCGCCACGGTCGACCCGACCGGCAATCTCGGCGACACCGGAGCCCTTCATCCCCTCCCCGCCGAGACCGCCGACGGATCCCTCCGTCAGATGTTCGGCGACGTGTGGGAGTGGACCAGCAGCTCCTACTCGCCATACCCGGGCTTCCGCGCCGCCGAAGGCGCAGTCGGCGAGTACAACGGCAAGTTCATGGTGAACCAGTACGTGCTGCGCGGCGGCTGCTGCGCCACCCCGGCCGGCCACGTGCGACCCACCTATCGCAACTTCTTCCCCACCCACAGCCGCTGGATGTTCAGCGGCCTGCGCCTGGCCCGCGACGCCGGCTGACCCCCGCCACAACCGACGCCCTTCCCCACCTCCTGCTTCACCGACCCCGAAAGGCCGCCATGACCGACGCGCTCCGCATCGACAACCACCTCGACGCCGACTATTTCGAACGCACCCTTCGATCCGATGTACTCAACGGTCTCACGGCAGAGTTCAAGGAGCTCCCGCCGAAGTGGTTCTACGACGATCTCGGATCCGAGTTGTTCGACGAAATCACCCGCCTCGAGGAGTACTACCCGACCGAGGCCGAGCGGAGCATCCTCCGAGCGCGTGCCGCCGACGTGGCTCGACTCTCCGAAGCCGACACCCTCGTCGAGCTCGGCTCCGGCACCGCCGACAAGACCCGCGTCCTGTTGGACGCGATGACGACGACCGGACAGCTCCGACGGTTCGTTCCGTTCGATGTCAGTGAAGGCATCCTCCGGTCCAGCTCCGAACAGCTGCTTGAGGAGTACCCGGGGCTCAGCGTTCACGGGGTCGTCGGGGACTTTGAAGAGCACCTCGATCGGATTCCGGCAGGCGGTCGTCGTGTGACCGCGCTGCTCGGTGGGACCGTCGGGAACTTCGGGCCGCGGGAGCGCAAGGGACTCCTCACCGACATCGCACGTGGCATGCAGTCGGGAGACATGTTCCTCCTTGGCACCGACCTCGTGAAGGAAGAGGGGCGGCTCGTCGCCGCCTACGACGATGCCCGGGGCATCACGGCGGCGTTCAACAAGAACGTGTTGCGCGTGCTGAACCGTCGGCTCCGAGGCAACTTCGACCTCGACGGGTTCGAGCACGTCGCCCGGTTCGACCACGACGACGAATGGATGGACCTCCGACTCCGGTCGCTACGCGACCAGGACGTCCACTTGACGGAGCTCGACCTGGACCTGCACTTTGCTGCAGGCGAGGAGATGCGCACGGAGATCTCGGCCAAGTTCCGCCGCGCGGGCGTCGAAGCAGAGCTCGCTGCCGTCGGCCTCGACCTCATCGAATGGTGGACCGATGAGCGCGGTGACTACGCCCTGTCACTCTCTCGAGTCCGCTGAGGCGGCCGGTCAGCCGAGGAACGAACCCTGCAAGCCGCCGGGTGAATGGACGTAGCAGAGCGACTTGCGGTCGCCCATGCGTTCCCAACCCTGCTCGACAGGTGAGAAGAAGTTGAGTTCGGTGTCCGCGGGCAGCTCGTCCAGACGAGTGAGCAGGCTGTCGGCCTGTTGTGCGCAGGCGTTGAACACGCTCTGCCAATAGTCGCTGGTCTCCGATGGGTATTCGTTCGGGCCGTCGAGTTCGACTTCGGCGATGATCTGCCCATCGTGGGGCGAGTCGCACGATTCGGTGTTGAGGCGTTCGAACTCTTCATCAGCGGCCGGCATCACGAAGCAGTCCCCAGCCTTCAGGTCTTCCGCGCTCGTCGTTCCCTGCGTGACCCAGAATCCGACCCCGGCCAAGACGATCACGAGCGGGATCAGGAGCAACCGCGGATTGAATCCGCCAGTGTCGGCGAGCCCCTGTCGCATGTCGTTGAACGATTCAGGCCCCATCTGGGCCGGCGGCCGTGGCGCGATGGCAGTCGCCATCGGCGCGGGGGCTGCGGACTGGGCCGGGGCGGAGACGGCGGGAGCCGATGCCAACGGCGCAGGCGGCGTCGCCGATGCGGCGGGCACACCGTCCGGACCCGTGGGCGACACGGGAGGGGGCAACGGAGGCAGGTGCGGTCGTGGTACGCCGGCGTGGCTCGACGGGCCGACGCCCGCTGCGGATGCAGAGTCTTCGTTCGCCATCGATCCGGTCCTCCCCTTGACTGCGATGGACGCATCGCGAGTTGAAGAACGAATCGGTTCGTTTCGGCTCGGCCTTTAGAGGCGACCGATCAGTCGAAGGCGTAGCGGTAGACGTTCGTCTCGCGCTGAACGAAACCGATCCGTTGGTAGAGGCGATTGGCGGCCTCTCGGCTGGGACGGCTCGTGAGATCGACCGTGGTGGCACCAGCCGCTCGGGCGATCTCCAGCGCGTGCTCGTTCAGCACCCGACCGACGCCCTTGCCACGAGCGTCCTCGTCGACGACGACGTCTTCGATCCAGGCTCGCAACCCGGTCGGGATCCGGAACATCGCCAGAGTCATCGATCCGACGATCGCACCGGATTCGTCGTCCCGCGCGATGAGCAGCGTGGACGCTTCCGACCCGATGATCGCGCCCAGCGTGGCCGCATCGGGCGCCGGGTTCGACCGGGAGAGTTGAGGGATGAGCCGTTCGAAGGCGGCGACGAGTTCGTCTGTCACCTCGGTTGCTTCAGAGATCGTGATCACGCTTTTCCTTCGGCCGGAGAGTCCCCAATCGTAAGCGAACGCGAGGGTTCCGTTGGTCAGGCCGCGACGGATCGCGGTGTCAACCACACGCGTCTCCGATACCGTTTTCGCTCGTGACCACGTCCGACCATACGGCGAACCACGTGCGGTATACGTCCCAACCGGACCTTCGAGCCCCGGTGCTCATCTGTGCCTTCGAAGGTTGGAATGACGCTGGCGACGCCGCGTCCACGACCGTCCGTCACCTGATCGACCGGTGGTCGGCCGAACGCTTTGCAGACATCGATCCGGAAGAATTCTTCGACTTCACCGCCGTTCGACCGACGGTCGAGATTCTGGATGGTCTCGAACGAAACCTTCATTGGCCGGAAAACGTCTTCCACGCCGCTCACCTCGCAGACGCACCGTTCGACGCTGTGCTGATGCTCGGGATGGAACCGCAGATGAAGTGGCGCACGTTCTGCGAGAGCATTCTCGAGACCGCTCGCACGGTGGGCGCCGAGATGATCGTGACACTCGGTGCGCTCCTGGCGGACGTGCCCCACACCCGCCCACCGCAGGTCGTCGGAACCGCTTACGACGCAGCGACCGTCGAAAAGCTCGGGCTCGAACCATCGAGCTACGAAGGGCCGACCGGAATTCTGGGAGTCCTGCACGCCGCCGCGAAGGACGAGGGTCTGACCGTCGCGTCGTTGTGGGCTGCGGTGCCCGCGTACATTCCCGGCGCCACCTCGCCGAAGGCCGCTCTGGCGCTCGTCGAACGCCTGACGCGGTTGCTGGACGTGAACGTCTACACCACCGACCTCGAGATCGCTTCGGTGTCCTACGAGCGACAGGTCAGCGAACTCGTCGGTGAAGACGAAGAGACCGTCGAGTTCGTCCGTGAACTCGAGGAACGCTTCGATGAAGAGGCCGAGTTCCTGGCGAACGACGACCTTGTTGATGAGGTCGAACAGTTCCTCAAGAACCTTCCACCCCGCGACTGACGAAGCGCTGGCTCAGTCGCCGGCATTCAGGGCGTCGAGCTGCTCATCCACGAACGCGACGAGTTGTTCCATCGTGTCCGGCCAGTTGGGCTCATTGAGCACCTCATGCTCGAGCCCTTCGAGAACGACTCGGGTCGCGAGGTCGAGCGCACCGATCGGTGCGGAGAACTCGGGCGGGACGATGCGGTCCGCACCACCGTGCACCACCATCGTGGGCACCCGAAGCCGGTCGACCCGTTCATTCGCTTCCTTCATCGCCTCGAACGCCGCCTGGCCAAGACGAGCGGTCGAACCCTTCACCCGAAGCGGATCACTCTCGTATACGGCGCCGACGTCCGGGTCGGTGGCCAGCAGGCCTCCGTCGAACTCACTCTTGATGAACAGGCGTGGTGCGACCCGACCGAAGATGGGTGCGGCGATTCGCTGCCACGCCGGGGTTTCTGCACCGAGGGCCGGACCGCTCAGGAGCAGGATGTCGGGTTGAGGACGGTCGCTCACGGCATAGCTGAAGGCAATGAGG